>JAGANP010000221.1 GCA_017624175.1 Lachnospiraceae bacterium
AGGAGCCTGCCCACTGGGGCATGGTATCCGTCTCTCTCTGAGCGGGACCGCCGCAGCAGGGACAGGTGGTATTGACCCAGTCGGTCATAGCCGCCAGCGGAGACTCGCCGTTGTCGGTGGGCTCGTAGGATTCCACCTCCGGCAGGGTCAGCGGCAGCTCGCTCTCGTCTAAAGGCACATAACCGCATTTTTCACATTTCACAATGGGAATGGGTTCTCCCCAGTAACGCTGTCTGGAGAATACCCAGTCACGCAGCTTGAAATTGGTCTTGCTGGTACCGATACCTTTCTCCTCCAGAAAAGCGATAATCTTTTCCTTAGCTTCCGCTACGGACAGGCCGTTTAAGAACTCGGAATTGACCAATGTGCCGGTAGCCACATCCGTAAACACCTGCTCCTGCACGGATACAGGACTGCCTGCCACCACCTCAATAATGGGCAGACCGAACTTTTTCGCAAACTCCCAGTCTCTCTCGTCATGCGCCGGAACTGCCATGATCGCACCGGTACCATAAGTCATCAGCACATAATCCGAGATCCAGATCGGAATCTCCTTGCCGTTTACCGGATTCGTCGCCGTCAGGCCCTGAATCTGCACGCCGGTCTTATCCTTTGCCAGCTCCGTCCGCTCAAAATCGGACTTCCTGGCCGCCTGCTCCCGATAAGCTACCAGCTCCTCATAGTTGTTGATTTCCTCTTTGTATTTTTCAATCATAGGATGCTCCGGAGAGACTACCATATAGGTAGCGCCGAACAGGGTATCCGGTCTGGTGGTATAGATACGCAGCTTATCCTCCTTGCCGGTGATGGAGAAATCCACCTCCGCACCCTGGCTCTTGCCGATCCAGTTTTTCTGGGATACCTTTACCCGCTCAATATAGTCCACCGTATCCAGCCCCTGAATCAGCTTATCTGCATACTCGGTGATCTTCAGCATCCACTGGCTCTTAACCTTGCGTAACACCGGGCTGCCGCAGCGCTCGCATACACCGTTTACCACTTCCTCGTTGGCCAGGCCCACCTTACAGGAGGTACACCAGTTAATGGGCATCTCGGACTTATAAGCCAGTCCTGCCTTGAACAGCTTTAAAAAGATCCACTGGGTCCACTTGTAGTATTCCTCATCCGTGGTATTGATCTCTCTGTCCCAGTCAAAGGAATAGCCCAGGGAATGCAGCTGCTCCTTAAAGCGTGCCACATTGTTCTTCGTCACGATCTTGGGATGGATATGATTTTTAATCGCATAATTCTCCGTGGGCAGGCCAAAAGCATCCCAGCCCATGGGATACAGGACATTATATCCCTGCATCCGGCGTTTCCGGGCAACGATATCCAGTGCGGTGTAGGGTCTGGGGTGTCCCACATGCAGTCCTGCTCCTGAGGGATACGGGAACTCAACCAATGCATAATATTTCGGTTTTGAATAATCCTCAGAGACCTTAAATGCCTGTTCGTCATCCCAGATCTTCTGCCATTTCGGTTCCACCTCGTGGTGGTTATACGGTGCTGCCATAATTTTTACTCCTCACTTACCTTTTCTTTATCTGCTATTGAAAACAAAGCTTTTGGCTCATTTTATTCCCATTCTGATGGGATGTCAAGTGATTTATCGTTTACGCTACTTGGTAACCTTGAAAGCGGCGATCTCGCTCTTCAGGCCATCCATATTGCCGCTCAATGCGTCCGAAGTCTGATTCAGCTGGGTCACACTGTTCAGCAGGCGCTCCGCCATATCCCGCACCAGCATGGCGCTGCTTGCCGTCTCTTCGATGATGGCGGAGATATTTTCCACCGCCTCCAGGGTATCATTCCGTTCTGCATCTGCGGCCTCTGTACCCACAGCAATATTCCGCAGCTCTGTCAGCAGTTCGTTGATCTCCTGGCTCATACCGCTGAATACTTCAATCACCTGCCGTACCGCATCCTCCTGGATCCGCACCATATCCCGGGCATAACCGGCATCCTCCACGGTCTGTTCCGTACACTTTGAGATATTGCCCACCTTACCTTTGATCTCGTCTGCCGCCTGGCGGGAATCGTCCGCCAGCTTCCGGATCTCCGCCGCCACCACAGCAAAACCTCTTCCTGCCTCTCCGGCTCTGGCCGCCTCTATGGATGCATTCAGAGAAAGCAGATTCGTCTGCTTGGAAATACTGCTGATGGTTTCCACAAATTCATTGATGGTCTGGGACTCTGTCTTCAGCTGTCCGATACTGTCCCCCACTTTCTGCGTGATCTGGGAGGTTTCCCTTGCTTTATCTCCCAACACGCCCACGATCTCCGTACCCTGGGCGATCATCTTCTCTGTCCGATCCACCAGAACCTGAGTATGCTCCACCCGTCCCCGGACATCCTTGATCCTCTCCGACAGATTGTTCGTCTTGGTGACACATTCCTGGGCATGCTCCGCCTGCTTGTTCATGCCGACATTGATCTCATCAATGGCATGGGTAATATCCTGCGAGCAATGATTGATTTTTTCGGATACATCATTGACATCTGCAGCAGACCGTTCCAGCATCTCCACTGTGCCGTTCATCTTCAGCACCAGATTTCTGTTATTGCGGATCATATGGGTAGCCACCTGGGCCAGATCCCGGAACTCATCCTTACTGCGGGTTCTGACCTCCGTGGTCAGATCTCCCTCCGCCACCTGGTTAAAGCGTCTGGAGATCAGTTTCATATTGCGCTGAATGCCATAGGTAATATAAAATCCTACAACACCTGCAATCAGGCAGGCAATAAGCAAACTCACTATGGTGATGCTCTTGATCTTCTGGGCCTGTCCGGTGATCACGCTGTAGGGAACCAATGCGCAGAAAGAAACATTAGCCCCCTCTTCACTCTTCACATAGATATAGAGGTAACTTTCGCCCCGGAAATTGACGTCCAGCGTACCGCTGGTCTCTTTTCCCGCCATACTTTCCTGATAGAAATCGGTGTCCTTAAATACGCTTTCTCCCTCGTTCAGGCTGCTTTCCGCACCCTCTTCCAGGTTCTCATAGATCAATTCCGTTCCCGCAGTTGTCACAAAGCCGCAGATACTTCCGGTACCGAAGTCCACGGCCTGCAGCCTGTCATACAGGACCTGACGGCTGATATCCACAACGATATAAGCGCCACTTTTGCTGGTAGGGATCTGATACACCACAAAGGTATCCTCCGGCTTCAGATTATAGACGGCGTCCAGCGCTTTATGTCCCTCCGTCCACTGGGGAACGGTCCTACCGTCTGCGGAACCCTCCAGAGCCTCCGCCAGATAGGTTTCCAGAATACCGTCCGGCCGCTCCACCGTAGCAGTGCTGATCATGGAAATCCCCTGCTTTGTCACGATATGCATATTATTGATCATGGAATTCATATGCTGGAGCGCCGCCAGTGCATTCCGGGTATCCGTCATATAGTTGGCCTTGGATATGGCATCCTTTTCCATCATTCCCAGCGAAAAGCTTTCCAGATCCCCGTTCACCATATACTGCATGGCTTGCCCTTTGATAAAGGAAAAGCTGACATCAATATAGTCCATGGCCATCTCAGACGCCAGTATACTGGAGTCCTTGAATTTATCGGACAGACCGCTGGCTGCCGCATTGTAGGCGATCACACCTACCATGATCACAAACAGGATCGGTACCAGGAATCCCACAAATATCTTATTGCGCAGACTGAAGAACTTCCTGCCCTTTACCGTTCCTGCGTCTTCCCCCGGGATCTCCTTATCGTCTGCTGCCGGCTTTATCTTCTCTAAAAAGGCGCTGAATTTCCTCTTATCAGATGAAGCCTTACCGTCCTTTTGCCGGGCTGCTCCCCTGCGGGGGGCTTTTTCCTTTTCCGCCGCCTTTTCTTTCCCGGGCTTCTTCGCTCTGGCGGCTTTTTCTTTTTTCGGCTTCTTCTCTTTGGCTGCCTTTTCCTTTTTAAGCTTCTTCTCTTTGGCCGTCTCTTCTTTTCCGAACTTCTCCTCCACGGCAGGTTCCTGCCCTGATATATTTTCTTCTCTTACCGTAATCTTCTGATTTTCCATCTGTTACGCTCCTGTCTGTCGTTCTATGTAGCAGATCCTGTCCGCAAAAACAGAGAAACAAAATTAATAGCTATTTTATCATAATTTTCCTGTAAAGTCCATCCGTAAAGCAGGGGACTGTCCCCTAAGGAACCGCCCCCTGCCCCCATTGTCTACTCTTCCGAATTATTCTCCGCCACCTTGGCTGCCCTGGCAGCAACTTCTTTTTCCTGTACATCACTGGGAGCCTGTTCATAACGGGAGAATTCATAGCTGTATTCCCCCTGTCCCCCAGTCATGGAGCGAAGATCCGTACAATAGCCGTACAGGCTGCTCATGGGAATATCCGCCTCAATGATCTGCTTTCCTGCCGCCGTGGGATTCATCCCCAGCACCCGGCCCCTTCTCTTATTCAGATCGCCCATGATATCGCCGGTAAAGGAATCGGGCACCGTCACTTTCAGGGAAGCGATGGGCTCCAGCAGTACGGGGGAGGCCTCCATAAAGCCTTTCTTAAAGGCCTGGATCGTTGCCATCTTGAATGCCATCTCAGAGGAATCCACCGGATGATAGGAGCCGTCGTACAGCACCGCTTTCACACCCACCACCGGATACGCTGCCAGCGGGCCTCTCTGTACACTCTCCTGCAGTCCCTTTTCCACAGCCGGGAAGAAATTCTTGGGTACCGCACCGCCTACCACTTCCTGCTCAAATATGTAAGGGGTCTCCAGATCGCCGGATGCAGAAAACCGCATCTTCACGTGACCGTACTGACCGTGACCGCCGGACTGCTTTTTATGCTTCGCCTCCACATCGGAGGATTTCCTGATGGTCTCCCGGTAAGCCACCTTGGGCTTGGAAAGTTCGATCTCCACCTTATATTCATTCAGCAGGCGGCTGGCGATGATCTCCAGATGCTGATCCCCCATGCCGTACAGCAGCAGCTGACGGTTCTCCGCATCATTGACCACCCGGATGGTCTGATCCTCATGGGTGATCTTCTGCAGGGCCTGAGAAATCTTATCAATATCCGCCTTGTTCTTTGCCTTATACCGCATATAGGTATAGGGTGTGGAAATCTCCCACTTGCCGAACTTGATCGTCGTATTTTTGGTGGAAAGGCTGTTGCCGGTGCGGGCTGCCGTCAGCTTTGCCAGAGCGCCGATATCCCCCGCATGGAGTTCCTTGACCTCCATGGGCTTGTTGCCCTGCAGTACGTACAGCTTCCCCACTTTTTCCTCAATGTCCTTATCCACATTGTAGAGCAGATCATCGGTCTTCAGCACGCCGGAATTCACCTTGATCAGGGAATACTTGCCGATAAAGGGATCCACGATGGTCTTCCAGATATAAGCGGACTTTGCCTTGGCAAAATCATAGTCTGCGTGGTAGATCTCTCCGGTCTTCATATTGATACCGGCCACCTCACGGTTCTCCGGGCTGGGCATATACTTGACAATATCATCCAGCAGAGTGTAAATGCCCTGGCACAGCGTATTGGAGCCCATGGTCATGGGCACGATGCTGCCGTCGCATACATTGGTGCGCAGCGCTGCACGGATCTCCGCCTCGGAAAAGGTCTCGCCGCCGAAATAGCGCTCCATAAACTCCTCGCTGGTCTCTGCCACTGCCTCCATCAGGGTATCCCGGCAGATCTGCAGATTCGCCTGATTATAGTCGGGCACCTCACAGGGAACCACTTCCTTTCCCTGCCAGCGGTTACCGGCCTCAGTAATCACATTGATATAGCCCACAAATTTTTCATTCTCACGGATGGGCAAATGGAAAGGCGCCAGCTTCTTGCCGAACAGGCTGGTCATATCCTCCACCACCTGGCGGAAAGACGCATTGTCCACATCCATATTGGACACATAAATGAATCGGGGCAGTTTATATTTTTCGCAAAGCTCCCAGGCCTTCAGGGTACCGACTTCGATACCTGCCTTGCCGTTGACCACGATGATAGCGGCGCCGGAAGCGCTCAGGGCTTCCTCCACCTCACCTACAAAGTCAAAATATCCCGGCGTATCCAGAATATTGATCTTATATCCCTCCCATTCAATAGGGATCACAGAGGTACTGATGGAAAACTGTCTCTTCTGTTCCTCTTTGCCGTAATCACTGATTGTATTGCCATCGGTTACTTTACCCATTCTGGAAGTAATGCCGGACAGATAAGCCATTGCCTCCACCAGACTGGTCTTACCGCTGCCGCCATGACCTAATAAACATACATTGCGAATCTTGTCAGTTGTGTAAACATTCATAAGTTTTCCTCCAATGATAATGTGATTTAGGCATTATGCCAGATCAATTTTTCAAAAAATCTGACCCTCATGCATATATCTTACTAAATTTTCTGGACATTTACAAGTGTTTTTATTGTTTTTGTACAAGTTTACAGATTTCTTTCTGCGCTTGCTTTTCGTGCTTTAACGTGATATAGTGTCAGTAATAAAACAGCAGTCATGGGCAACGGCGCCGTAGGTATGACTGCGGAACAAATAACAGGAGGAATTTCCTATGTCACAGCTGCATATCGGTTTTATCGGCCTGGGGCTGATCGGCGGTTCCATCGCCAAGGCGCTGCGGGAAAGCAGGCCGGAGGTATTTATTACCGCTTACGATATCAATACCGTTTCCCTGTCCGCCGCCCTGCAGGAGGGCGTCATCAATGCGGCGGCAGAGCAGATTGACGAGCATTTTGCAGACTGCAGATATCTCTTTTTATGCGCCCCGGTACAGAAAAATGACGCCAATCTGGAAGCTGTCAGACAGATTCTGTCTCCGGACTGTACCCTGACCGATGTAGGCAGTGTCAAAACCGATATTCACAGGCATATTGCGGAGGCGGGCCTGGAGGGGCAGTTCATCGGGGGACATCCCATGGCGGGCAGCGAGCGCTTCGGCTATGCCAATTCCAAGGCAAAGCTGCTGGAAAATGCCTACTATATCCTGACGCCCACGGAGCAGACCGACCCGAACCGCCTGGAGGATTACCGGGCGCTGGTACAGGATATGGGCGCCATCCCTCTGGTGCTGGATTACCGGCAGCATGATTATGTCACCGCAGGGATCAGCCATCTCCCCCATGTGATCGCCGCTTCCCTAGTGAATCTGATCCGGGATTCCGACAATGAAGACGGCATCATGAAGCTGGTGGCCGCCGGGGGCTTTAAGGATATCACCCGGATTGCCTCCTCTTCTGCGGCCATGTGGCAGCAGATCTGCCTGACCAATACGGAAAATATCTCCGCTCTGCTGGGCAGCTATATAGATTCCCTGTCCCGGATCAAGGAGCAGCTGGATCAGCGCCAGAGCGATGCGCTGTATCAGCTCTTTGACAGTGCCAGGATCTATCGGGATTCCTTTATCAATGCGTCCAGCGGCCCTATCAAACGGGTGTACGCTTTCAATATTGATATCGACGACCGGCCCGGTATGCTGGCCCAGGTAGCTACCACCCTTGCCTTTAACCAGATCAATATCAAAAATATCGGGATTGTCCATAACCGGGAATTTGAAGAGGGCGTACTGCGGATCGAATTCTATGACGAAGCCTCCCTGGAAGCCGCCAAAGAGCTGCTGTCCACTCCCCAGTTTGTCATCCATGAAAAAAAGCTGTAGGCTTCTGCCTGCAGCTTTTTCTTTACTTTCCTGAATTTCTGTATATCATTCCGCTTCCTGAAAGCTCTCATATACGCTGATGCGGGAAGCATCCTGCTCCGACATGCCCACAAAGACGGCGCCATAGTGAAAGACGCCCTGGGCCCCCAATTCAATCCGCACAATCTGCAGGAATACATGGATCACTTCTTTTGTCCAGATCGTCAGATGGCACTCGTATACTGCACCGATATCCAACTTGCCCTTACAGGAGAAGCCCACGCCGGTGCGGGACACATCTGTGATATCGATCACCACCACCTGCTCCCGGTCAGAGTCCAGCCGCTTTACCATCAGCTTTGCTTCCAGATCCATCCTCTTGTGTTTCCTGCGTTCTTCCATAAGGTACCTCCATGCCGCCTGCGTTCGCCGCTTTTTACCAGAATTTTACACGATTTTCTGCGTTTTGTCAATTCCGTCATGAATAAACATGGCGTCCCCGAAGCTGAAAAA
>JAGANP010000222.1 GCA_017624175.1 Lachnospiraceae bacterium
AAAGAATCAGAGGAAACGTTAAAACAGCAGCAGTCTTTATTCGGAATAGGAGCAAACGATCAGCCGCCGGATGAAGATCCCAAAAAGGATGATATAGATGAGTGATTTGTCCTACTGGGAGCGCCGCAAGGCGCAGAGAATGTTTGAGTATATGGAAGAGGCAGAAAAGGCCGCCGCAGAGATCAGGAGTGTCTACCTTAAAGCCTCAAGATATATCAGCCTTGAGTTGGATCAGATATTCGGGCGCTACCGGAACAAACACGGCTTGTCCGAAATCGAGGCAAGACGGCTGATAAATACGCTGCATGACAAAACCTCTATCACAGAGTTAAAGGAGGCTCTACGGGGCAATAACGCGGCCAAGGACATACTGGCAGAGCTGGAAAGCGCTGCATATCGGTCCAGAATGGAGCGATTGGAGCAGCTGCAGGAACAGCTGGACCGCACTATGCAAACGGTGTATCAGCAAGAAAAACTGCAGAGCACAAGCCATTATGTCGATCTTGCCGGCGAAGCTTATTATAAATCCATCTATGACATACAGAGGCGCACCGGTTACGGATTCAGTTTCGGCATGATTGATCCCAAAACAATAGAGCGCGTCATAAACAGCAAATGGTCCGGCGCCAATTACTCCACACGTATCTGGCATAATACAAGTGCGCTTGCCAAGGATCTAAAAGAGGAGATGCTTGTCAATCTGATTTCCGGACGTACTGACCGGGAAGCAGCAGAGATAATCCAATATCGGTTTGCCAGCGGGGCCAGTGAGGCGCGACGCTTAGTCAGGACAGAGAGCTGCAACCTGGCAAACCAAATGGAGATAGAGTCATACAAGGAATGCGACATTGAGTATTACCGATATGTTGCAACCTTGGACCTGCGAACGTCAGAAATTTGTCGGCAGCTGGATGGAAAGCGCTTCCCGGTGTCAGAGCAGCAGCCGGGGCTTAACTGTCCCCCTACGCATCCCTATTGCAGATCTACCACTATCTGCGACATATCGGACGAAGAATTGTCGCAGATGAAGCGCCGAGCCAGGGATCCGGTTACTGGTAAGACACATACCGTTCCGGCCAGTATGACATATGAGCAGTGGTATAAGCAGAACGTGTCAGGGAATCCGGCCGCACGACTAAATGAAAAGAAATTGAAGAATCTGTCTGCGGATCGGCGTCAGTATGCACAGTACCGGGAACGCCTGGGAGATAAGTATCTTCCAAAATCACTAGATGACTTCCAGAATCTAAAATACGGGCAGGGGGATGAATACGGAATACTAAAAGCCCAAGTAAAAGGTATGTCATACTATGATAAAGCATTACGTGCGGAGCTAGAGATTTCTAAGACTGTTAAATCAATTGCCGATATGCATGAAATGGATATGGCGGGATTCGAATATCGGTTAAAAGGGAAAGATTCATTTTTGCGGAAGATAAGAAGCAATTATGATCCCGCGGGAAATGTATATGAAGTAAAAGACATCATCCGCTTTACCTATACCGCAGATCCGCAATATCTGGCTGAAAAAACCTTGAAATGTATTGATGCCTATGCAGAAAAAGGATATAATACAATTGAGGTAAAGAATTACTGGTTAAATAGGAGAAATCCTTATAATGGTATAAACACAGTATTAAAAACGCCTGATGGGCAAAAATTCGAGTTGCAGTACCATACTCCAGAAAGCTACTCCGTGAAAGACAGCATGCATGCTGATTATGAAAAATGGAGAGTCTTGGATCCAGCCAGTGAAGAGGCAAAAGCGATGCGAAAGAAGATGTTCGAGCAATCGCAAGGAATGCAAGTCCCTGAAGGGATAGAAAGGGTGAAGTGAGATGGAAGTTTCATATTACCATATAACGGACCTTAACCGGATCGGAAAAGAAGAGGATTATGTACCATATCTCTATGACCCACAAAATGGATGGGCGGTTGATCGCAGCAATATTCTTTCTGACCGACTATTCGGGTATGATGGTGACCAGATAGGCAGCACAGATATGCAGGACAGAATAAAAGAAATAACTCAAACAGAAGCAGAGGAATTGATAAACGCACTGTAATGCCGCCAGCCAGTAAATGCTGGTGGTATTTTTGTATGCTGAATGAGGAGGTGATCCAATTATCTCCCTTTGGGCGGCGGGGTGAAGCGGCTCATAGTCCTAAAAAGTTGTAGGTTAGTCATAGATTAGTCATAAGCACGCAGGTTATCCTGGGTGTTATTTTTATGCTCCGAAACGAGGATAAACTACAGCAACGGCCTGGGCGCTGAACGGGCTGGGGCGGAAAGGATAGAAATTATGAGAAAGACGACAACAAAGTATTACAAGATGAATTTACAGCTTTTTGCAGAACTGGATGCAGATCCATCTCCT
>JAGANP010000223.1 GCA_017624175.1 Lachnospiraceae bacterium
GCTATAATAGCTTTCGTCAGTTGAGAACTGCTCCTATAGGGGAATAGTACAGCGGTAGTGCGGCGGTCTCCAAAACCGTTAACGGGGGTTCGATTCCCTCTTCCCCTGCGCTGAAAGCCTTGATTTTCAGGGCTTTTTTTATTTCTGAAATTCAGGCGCATCTGAAAGCTTTCCGATGCCCCGGAGGGGAATTCCGCCCCCGGGGACATGCAATGATCCGTCATCCCTATTTCCCTACTGCCTGATCTGAGCCGTATAATAATCCACCTCCTGCTGGATGGTGTCGGGGATGGGGGTTCCCTCACTGCGCAGCTTCTGGCAGAGCTTATCTAAGTGATGCAGCCGCTGCCTGTTGTGTACCTCCTGACGGCGCAGCAGATCCGCATACAGCGGGTTGGTGCTCAGCTTTTCGCAGACACCGGCAGAGAAAGGACAGTAGGTAAACAGGATCTGCCGGGCGATCTTATTCAGCCGGGGGGATCCGGAGCTCTCCAACAGGATCCACAGCAGATAATCCCGGATAAACATCTCCTTGAAGCTGTTTTTGGCGCCCTGAAGACTTTGCCGTATCCGTTCCTTGGCCTCGGAGGTCAGTTCGTTGTTCTTTTTATAGAACTGAATATAATCGAAATACTCACTGGTCAGAGAGGGGTCGCTGACATCGTTCCAGCGGGCTCCCTGCACACGCTTGCACATTTCCCAGCGGTAATCGCCCACCAGGCGGATCATTGTGGTATACAGATCCTCCATATGGAAAATAGACAGCATCATCCGGGCAGGAGTCGTGCGCTTTCTGCCCTCGCTTACCTGCCACATGATGCCCCGGTTGCCCACATTGGGCATCAGGATAACATCCGGCAGGCACTCCACATGGATGGACTCTTTCTGCGCCACCGGACATTCCGTATTCAGGGTTTCCCGGTAAAAAGCGGAGTAGTCCACCGCCCTGATCCGTTCCAGCACCGAGCCCACGGAGGAGGCCGTCACATAACTGGAGGGCAGCTCCTTGAGCACATTGTCGGAAGTGAATATGGGGCAGAATGTAGTCACTCTTCCGTAAGTGATCTTATTGACAATGGGAAACATATTGCGCAGCTCAAATACCACCTTGCTCATGGGATTGTCGGCCAGCAGCTGCAGCTCCCGGCCGGATACATTTCCGCTGGCTTTCTGCTTGTGCAGATAGTCGGCGTAATCCTCTCCGAATTCGTTGCGGCTGGGCTGTTTTTCTCCCCGGTAAATGCTCTTTAACCAGTCGTAAAAGGTGTACACGCCGGAGAGGGACTTCCCGTTTAAGCTGAAAGTCAGCTGATACAGATAGAGGCTGTTGGCGGCTCCGGCCAGTTCCTCATCCACGTACCCAAAATAGAGGAAAAGCTTGACCGGCAGGGGCAGAGTCTCGTCATCCAGACTCTTTTCCAGAACCAGGGAATAAAGGGTGTAAAACTCTTCGGTGAGTTGACGGCGCAGGCGGTTGGCCTCATCGTCCGTGGCATATTTATCGGAAAGCCTCTTGTAGGCAGCAATATTCTGCCGAAATGCATTGGCGGTTTCCTGGTCGGCACCGGCGTATTCCAGAATAGCGGACAGGGAACCGGCCAGCTTGGCATGTACCTCCGAATCGGGACTGTCTGCAGCGGTGGGCTGCTCCGTGCCCATCCGGGAGAGATTATCCTTAAAGCTCTGGAGCCGGGCGGTCAGCAGAGGAATATCCACAGCCGCATAATTGCGGATCGTGGAAATCACATTCTGAATGGCGGAATAGATGTCCGAAGCATCCGGGGCAGCCTGCACCACCCGGTAGTACAGCGTGGTATAGCCCGAAAGCAGATCATCTTCTGCGGAATTGAGATAAAACTGCAGAAGCTGTTTCTGATATCTGGCCTGCTCCTCCAGGGCCAGATAGGTTTTGTGGAAGTCCAGGCTGGCCTTGCGCAGAAAGCCGATGGCTACCGCCGGTTCCCGGACATAAGCAGCCGTACCGTTTTCCGAAAAAATATGTAAAAGCCCCAGATAGTAGCCGTTCAGCCACATATCGGGAGTTTCCAGTCCCACATAGGCGGTGAGCTGTTCGATACCGGACGGCGCCTGGGCCGGTAAGCGATAGCGCTTACAGAGCTCCTGATAGCCAGTCAGATGCTCCTGCAGCTGGTTATAGAGATTGCTGCAGGACAATTCGGACACATCACAGTGATTCAGCAGCGTACAGATTTGCCGGAAAGCGGAGGACAGAAACAGTCCCGCAACATCGGGATGCTTTTCAAACAGCTCCTGCAGTACATTCAGGCTGGGCAGGGGATAGGTCAGGAGATTGACCTCCTCCATGGTCTCATAGGATAGAAAATGCACCTCCGAGCAGAGCTCGCAGATACCGATGACATCTCCTTTGCCGATCAGGTATTCACCGTCGGGATAGCCTACCCGCACCGTACCGCTGGTAATCAGATGGAGGGCAGTCAGGGGCTGCCCGGTTTTATAGATGACTTTTTGCTTAGGTATATCAACGCCTGCCATGATCAGATTCCTTTCTGAAATAAAATATGTATTTAAAAAAATACAATCTCAATATACCCGTATCGACAGAAATTAACAATCTTTTTTTAATGCCTGCTTTATAAAAATTTTAGAAACAGATTGTTGACAAATAAAATGTTCGGACGTAAACTAATTTTGCCAAAAAGTTCACGCATGAACCTTTTAAAAGGATGCAGAAAGGAGTCTTATGGACGAAGAGAGAGGACGGTTCCATGTAGGGCATCGGATACGAACGCTGGACAATATTCTGAAACGGAATATGCAGCTGGCGCTATGCGGGCAGGGGATCGATGAGGTAACAGCTGCGAGCGGTTTCATTATCACGTACCTGCATCAGCACCCCGACCAGGTGATCTACCAGAAAGATATTGAGAAAGAGTTTCGCATCTGCCGTTCTGCTGTAACCAATATTCTGAACCGTATGGAAGAAAACGGATTGATTCACCGGGAAACGGACGATTGTGACGCCAGGCGGAAAAGCCTGACCCTGACGGCCAAAGGGGAGGAGCAGTGCCAGATCATCCGCAATACCATTGACTGGCTGAATCACAAACAGCTGGAAGGCATTCCGGCCGGTGAATTGAAACAGTTCTTTAGGACACTGGACAGGATAGAGGGAAATGCGGGCAGGCTGGCCGAACGTATTCCGGGAGCAGATGCATCCTGGATACGGGAGATAAGAGGGGAATAAGAATTTTAGAAAAAAAGAAGGGAGTATAAGTAATGCTGAAAATACTCGGAGCTCAGATCAAAGAGTTCAAGAAAGCGTCCATTGTTACCCCGATGTTTATGATCGGCGAGGTAATCATGGAGATGATTATTCCGCTGCTGATGGCTTCCATCATTGATGATGGTGTAAATGCCGGAAATATGCAGCATATATACATGATCGGCGGACTGATGCTGGTGGCGGCGCTGCTGGGCCTGGCTTTCGGTGTCGGCGGCGGTGTCTACGGAGCAAAGGCGTCCAGCGGCTTTGCAAGGAATCTGCGGAGGGCCATGTATGAAAGGATACAGACCTTCAGCTTTGCCAATATTGATAAATTCAGTACCTCCGGCCTGGTGACGAGACTGACCACGGACGTGACCAATGTGCAGAATGCTTATCAGATGATCCTGCGCATGTGTATGAGAGCGCCGGTCAGCCTGATCATTGCCATGGTCATGTCTTTCCTGATCAGCCCCCGGCTGGCCAGCGTCTATCTGATCGCCGTGCTGCTGCTGGGCTGTGTGCTGGCCGTGATCGTGACCAATGCCACCAAACATTTTAACCAGGCATTTCCCAAGTATGACGACTTGAATGAGAGCGTGCAGGAGAATGTCTCTGCGATCCGTGTGGTCAAGGCCTATGTACGGGAAGATTATGAGAACGAAAAGTTTAAGAAAGCCAGCGGCAATATTTACAGGATCTTCTGCAAGGCCGAGGGCATCGTTGCCTGGAACAGCCCGGTGATGAACCTGACCGTATATGCCTGCATCATCCTGATCAGCTGGATGGGCGCTCATATGATTGTACAGGATTCCCTGACTACGGGCAACCTGATGAGTCTGCTGACCTATTGTATGACCATCCTGATGAACCTGATGATGCTTTCCATGATTTTCGTCATGATCACCATGTCCGCAGCCAGTGCCAGACGTATCTGTGAGGTGCTGACGGAGGAGCCGGATCTGGCCAATCCTGCAGAGCCCGTTATGGAGGTGGCTGACGGCAGCATCCGGTTCGAGCATGTGTCTTTCAGCTATAAAAAGGATGCGGATACGCCGGTGCTCAAGGATATTAACCTGGAGATCAGATCCGGTGAGACCATCGGCATCATCGGCGGCACCGGCAGCGCCAAGTCCAGCCTGGTGAACCTGATCAGCCGTCTGTACGATGTGACCGAGGGACGGCTGCTGGTGGGCGGTCTGGATGTGCGCAGCTACGATATGGAGGTTCTGCGGAATCAGGTGGCTGTGGTGCTGCAGAACAATGTGCTGTTCTCCGGAACCATCCTGGAAAATCTGCGCTGGGGCGATCTGGAGGCTTCCGAGGAGGAGTGCCGCCGTGCCTGTCGGCTGGCTTGTGCGGATGAATTTATCCAGAAGATGCCTCAGGGCTACAATACCTATATTGAGCAGGGCGGTACCAATGTATCCGGCGGGCAGAAGCAGCGTCTGTGTATTGCCAGGGCTTTGCTGAAAAAGCCCAAGATCCTGATTCTGGACGATTCCACCAGCGCCGTGGATACGGCTACGGACGCCCGGATCCGCAAGGCCTTTGCCCAGGAGATCCCCGGTACTACGAAGCTGATTATTGCCCAGCGTGTTTCCAGTGTGGAGCAGGCTGACCGGATCATTGTCATGAATGAGGGAGAGATCAACGGCTTCGGCACCCATGAAGAGCTGCTGGCGTCCAATGAGATCTACCGTGATGTATATGAGTCCCAGACCAACGGAAATGGTGATTTTGATGAGAAAGGAGGGATGTAAGCATGGCAGAGGAAAGAGCTCCCAAGGTAAATCAGGGCCCCGGCCCCAGAGGGGCAAGAGGTCCCAGACCCAAGCTGGAAAATCCCGGAAAGCTGATAAAAAGGGTATTGGGTTATACCTTTAAGGATTATGCAATTCACTGGATCGTGGTGGTGATCTGTATTGTGACCACGGTGCTGGCGTCCCTGCAGGGAACCCTGTTTATGCGGACGCTGATCGACGATTATATTGCGCCCATGCTTCTGCAGCAGGATCCCGACTTTACCCCCCTGGCCGGTGCGATTGCCAGAGTGGCATGCTTTTACGGAGTGGGCGTGCTGGCGTCCTTTATCCA
>JAGANP010000224.1 GCA_017624175.1 Lachnospiraceae bacterium
ACAATCCCTTGCATGAGGAGGAGAGATCATGAGAGACAATGAGACGTTCCAGAATCGGCCGGTGACCATGAACCAGAAGAACAATCTGCTGGAGATAGAGGAACATATGTATATATTGGATGATGTGGAAAAGCCCAATGTATTCCGCAACATGTTCCCTTATTCGGAGATCCCCAAGATTCCTTTTAATGACAGAATCGTACCCCACAATATGCCCAGGGAAATCTGGATTACAGACACTACCTTCCGGGATGGTCAGCAGTCCAGAGCACCCTATACCACGGAGCAGATCGTGACGATCTATGATTATCTGCACAAGCTGGGGGGCCCCAATGGGATGATTCGTGCCAGCGAATTTTTCCTGTACAGTAAAAAGGACAGGGACGCAGTGTATAAATGTATGGAGAGAGGCTATCAGTTTCCGGAGGTTACCAGCTGGATCCGTGCCAGCAAGGAGGATTTCAAGCTGGTGAAGGAGATCGGCATGAAAGAGACCGGTATCCTGGTGTCCTGTTCCGACTATCATATTTTCCTGAAACTGAAAATGACCAGGCGGCAGGCCATGGATCACTATCTGAGCGTGATCCGGGATTGCCTGGAGGAGGGCATCAGTCCCCGGTGCCATCTGGAGGATATCACCCGGGCGGATATCTACGGCTATGTGGTGCCGTTCTGCCTGGAACTGATGAAGCTGATGAAGGAGTATCAGATCCCCATCAAGGTCAGAGCCTGCGATACCATGGGATACGGGGTCAATTATCCCGGCGCCGTAATTCCCAGGAGTGTGCAGGGAATCATCTATGCGCTTCATACCCATGCGGGTGTGCCCCATGAGCTGATCGAGTGGCATGGACATAATGATTTCTACAAGGCAGTGTCCAACTCCACTACGGCGTGGCTTTACGGCTGTTCGGGGGTCAACACCTCCCTGTTCGGCATCGGCGAGAGAACCGGCAATACCCCGCTGGAGGCCATGGTATTTGAATATGCCCAGCTGAAAGGGGATCTGAACGGTATGGATACCACGGTGATCACGGAGCTGGCCGAGTACTATGAGAAAGAGATCGGCTATCAGATTCCGCCCCGGACTCCTTTTGTGGGACGTAATTTCAACGTAACCAGGGCCGGTATTCATGCGGACGGTCTTTTGAAAAATGAGGAGATCTACAATATTTTCGATACAGAGAAGTTCTTAAACCGGCCGGTGCTGTGTGCGATTTCCAACACCTCCGGCCTGGCGGGGATCGCCCACTGGATCAATACTTATTATAAGCTGAAAGAGGACCGGCAGGTGGAAAAGACCTCTCCGCTGGTAAAGGAGATCAAGGCCTGGGTAGACGAGGAATATGCGGGCGGCCGTGTGACGGTGCTGACGGACGAAGAGATCGTGGCCTGTCTGGAGCGGATCTGTGCAGAGAAGGGTTATACCATTGGAGGCAAAGATGAGCAGTAATTATGATGTGAAGCAGGAGGTTACGGACAAGTATTCCCTGCGGGGCAGAGTGTTTCACAAGCTCAGAGAGGATATCCTGAGCGGAAAGTATGCCGAGAACGAGGAACTGAAAGAGGTAGCCATCGGCGAGGAGATGGGCGTCAGCCGTACCCCGGTGCGGGAAGCTTTCCGACAGCTGGAGTTGGAGGGGCTGATTCAGATCATCCCCAATAAGGGCGCCTATGTGACGGGCATCACGGAGAAGGATGTGAAAGATATCTATATGATCCGTTCCCTGCTGGAAGGGCTTTGCGCCCGCTGGGCAACGGAGCATATTACCCCGGAGCAGATGGAGGAGATGGAAGAAAATATCTATCTGTCCAAATTCCATGCGCAGAAAGGCCATCTGGATCAGCTGGCCGACCTGGACAACCGGTTCCATGACATTCTGTATGAGGCCTGTGACAGCAAGATCCTGGAGCATCAGCTGAAAGATTTCCACCAGTATGTACTGCGGGTGCGTAAAAAGACCCTGGCCAGCGAGAGCCGTGGGCCGCAGTCCAACGAAGAGCATGAGCAGATCATGCTGGCCATCAAGGACGGGGACGCAGACCGGGCGGAGCAGCTGGCCAACCGGCATATGATCAACGCCTACAACAATATGGTGAAAAACGGACTTCATGAGGCATATCACGAAAAGAATTAAAGCAGCAGACAGCAGCAGAAATCAATAAAAATAAAATAAGAAAGCGAGAATGGAAAATGGAAAAAATCAGGATGACAACCCCCTTGGTGGAGATGGATGGGGACGAGATGACCCGGGTTCTGTGGCAGATGATCAAGGACGAGCTGATTCTGCCCTATGTGGATCTGAAAACGGAGTATTACGACCTGGGGTTAGAGCACCGCAACGAGACGGACGACCAGGTGACTGTGGATTCCGCCAATGCTACCTTAAAATACGGTGTAGCGGTAAAATGCGCCACCATCACCCCCAATGCGGCGAGAATGTCCGAGTACAATCTGAAAGAGATGTGGAAGAGCCCCAACGGTACGATCCGTGCGATCTTAGACGGTACCGTCTTCCGTGCGCCGATCCTGATCAAGGGCATTGTTCCCTATGTCAATAAATGGAATAAGCCCATCACCATTGCCAGACATGCCTATGGGGATGTGTATAAAAATACGGAGATCAAGGTGCCCGGTCCCGGCAAGGCGGAGCTGGTGTTTACTGGAGAGGACGGCACGGAGATCCGGGAGACCATCCACAACTTTACCGGCCCGGGCATCCTGCAGGGCATACATAATACGGAGAAGTCCATCTCCAGCTTTGCCCGGGCATGTTTTAACTATGCGGTGGACACCAAGCAGGATCTGTGGTTTGCTACCAAGGATACCATCTCCATAAAGTATGACCATACCTTTAAGGATATTTTCCAGGAAATCTA
>JAGANP010000225.1 GCA_017624175.1 Lachnospiraceae bacterium
AGAGACGTATCGGTTTCCACATACTCCTCCACCTCCTGCTGACCGGCAGACTCGATCTGGGCGATCTGAGAATCGGTAAAGTAGAGATTGGCCAGCCAGTACATGGCGCTGGTCTCCCGGACAGACATGACAAACAGGTCACGGGCTGTGGGAGAAGGACCCTTGGCCAGAACGTACATCACACCATACAGCAGCACAGCCACCAGCAGTACCGTCTCCAGCAGGATCAGGAAAAGCTTCGCCATGAAACGGAAAAATTTGCGAACACCGCTTTCCTTCTTCTTGGGCTGAGGCTCAACATCATCCCATGCAGAGGTTTCTGCTTTCCGGGCAGCCTTCTTCTTGGGCTTGGGTTCGGACTCAGGTTCTATGCTCTGGGTGGACTCAGGTTCAGGGGTAATTTCAGTCCCGCCGGTCTGCTTCGGCTCGGCGCTTTCCGATCCGAATTCGGCGAGAATATCATCCAGGATAAAAGATTCGTTTTCCACCTATGATTCCTCCGTAAAATTTCAATACGGCATATATTATAGCAAAGCAGTTTTATTTTGTAAAGGTGAATCTTGGATTTTTGCCGAAAAATACGAAGAAAAAGTCGAAAAATGGACGCATCCGATTTGGATGCGTCCGTTCTTTTTTCAGGATATTCCAAGGGATCCTGCATTTTCCAGGATCCACTGGGACCATTCGATATAGCCGGTTCCATAGAGGTGGCAGCCGTCCCGGCTTTTTTCGGAAATCATGTAACCTTCCTCGTCAGTAATCCACCCGTTGGTGTCGATGTAACGGAAGGTATCGTCCTCTGCCAGCGCCGCGATCTGCTCGTTAAGATTGTTGATCCGCTTCAGGGAAAAATCGGGATTCGATGCTTTATTGCGGGTCACGCTCATAATGGCCTGGAGGATAATCACGGCGTCGGGCTGCTTTTCCCGGATCAGGCCGATCAGCTCCCGATACTTTTCCATAACCAATTCGTGATTATTGCCGCATTCATTGAGTCCCAGGTGGACATAGATCTTGCCATAGGTCTTGGACTCCAGCACATCGGTCAGGTACTTATTATAGAAATCCTCATCAGAGCAGGGCTTGGTGGTCACGGAGAAGACCGTCATGCTGCTGGCGCAGAAATAGTCCGCGTCACCCAATCTTGCCATATCCCGCATGCCCATGGTGCGGGAGTCACCGATGAACAGGACATCATCAAACCAGCTTTCATCCACCGCAGCGTATGTAGGCTGTGTGGGCGGCTCCGTTGGAACTTCGGTGGGCAGCTCGGTCTCCGGGATGGTTTCCACCGGAGAAGCTTCTGTCGGCGGCTGCGGTGGATCTGTGGGAGGCTGGGTAGGATTTCTCATGGCTTCCCAGCGGCTCTGCACCTGATAGGAAAGACTTTTATCCGCCATCAGAACAAAGGGCAGTTCCATAATGCCCTCTTCCCGCCGGATACCCAGGGGCTTCAAAACGCCATATTTCAACACCGCGCCGACGCCTGCCACCAGCAGGGAGGACACGATCAGAAGGATCACCAGTGTCAGTGTATGTTTCTTCATGGTTCTACCTCAATACTGGAAATACAGGAACGGATCCTGGGCGGCGGTGGCGATATAATAGACCACCAGCCAGAACAGGGCCAGAAGCAGAAAATCTGCCAATGTGGAATGACGTATTTTTTTCCAGATTTTTCTGGGCAGCGGCGTTGCAAGCACAATGCCTGCAGCCAGGAGGCCCACATAATCCCGGCCCCAGACCAAGAAGTCTTTCGGGTTGATGGCTTCACCGCAGAAGCCGAAAAGACGGCCGGTAAAAATACACATCTGGTCCCAGTCCCCGATGGCAAAAGGAATCCAACTGAGCAGGATCACAAACACCACATATACATGACAAATGACATGGCT
>JAGANP010000226.1 GCA_017624175.1 Lachnospiraceae bacterium
GGTGGAAATCTTAAACCGCAGCCCCAGCAGTTCCTCATAGATAAAATCCCGGCCGTACAGAATCTCCGTATAATCACTCTGTACCACATCTGCCAGAGAATCGTTAATTATATGCAGAATCCCGGTCAGCGTGCCCTGCAGTTCTCCACGCTGCTGCAATTCCAGCAGGCATGTCCGAAAGCCATCCATCAGTTCCCGTATCTCCTCAGTCGCAAAACGCTCATAGGTTTCCGGACTCCAATCCATCCCCATGCTTTTCTGATCCTCCGGCAGCTTCATTCCCCCGCCAGTTCCTCCTGCCGGACTCTGGGAGGAGGTCACCAGCGCCACCAGAATCTCCCCCGTCTTGGCCGCTTTCCGCACCAGCAGATGACGCAGGAAGCCCTCGTGCCGCATCTTATGATGAAAGCTGGTACCTTTTTCCTGAAAATAAGACAGCACCGCCGCCAGAATCCGCCGGTAATCCTCGTCCACGATCCTGCAGTCTTTCACATGCACCACATCATACATGCTTCCCCGCTTATGCATCCCCAGGGACAAGGGGCCGTCCTTGATCTCATCTCCGAAAGAGAACTCCATCTTATTCCGATATTCGCAGGGCCGAGGGCTTCCCTTGATCCCCTCCCACTGCCATGCCTCCTGCTGCCCCGCCAGCGCCTGCGTAAGCAGGTTCTTCACCTGCCTCTCCTTGATGGCCAGCTGTTCCTCATAGGGCAGGGACAGATAGGTACATCCTCCGCACACGCCAAAATGGGAACACGGAGCGCCAATTTCCAGAGGGGATGTCTCCAACACCTCCAGAAGCCTGGCTTCCGCCTTCCCATGCTTTACTTTATTGACGAAGAATGAGACCTTTTGTCCGGGCAGGCTGTTCTTCACGATGCAGGTCTCCTCTCCGGCTCTGACGATGCCTTTGTTCGGGAAATCCACACGTTCCACAATTCCTGTATACACCTGTCCTTTTTTCATGCGTCTAGTTCTCTCCCTCGTCCTCGAAGATATCTTCTTCCTCGTCGTCCTCATCCTCGAATTCATCTTCAAAGTCATCTTCGAAGTCTTCCAGGTAATCGGGTCTTAAATAACGATAAACGGCATAAGCAATGGCAGCCACTGCAGCAATCACACCGATGATCGCCAGGATCCAGACCAGCACATTCCCTTTCTTCTCCTCTTCCTTTTTGCTGCCCAGCAGCTCATTCAGTTTCTTTAAATCCGATAAATTCATATCACAATCTCCCTTTCTGATATGTTATTAAATATAGAATACCACAAATGCATTCAATTTACTACACTTTTTTTAGTTTTGCAAAAGAAGCATACATAATTTTCTGTCCCGCCCGGTCAAACTCCACCGTTACCTTATAATCCCGGGGCTCCCTGACGATCCGGGTTACGGTGCCCTCGCCGTATTTCAGATGGCGCACCCGATCCCCGGTCTGATACTCCAGCTCCCCCAGCGTCTCCATGCCCGAGCCCTTGGAAATACCGGCGATCTTGTTCAGATCACTGATGCCTTTGGCAATATAGGGCTTGTTTTCCCCGGGCGTCACCTTGGGCCGCAGGGCCGCCTTGGGTCTGAAATCCACCGGCATATCCGGAGCAAAGTCAAACACATCCATTGTTTTGATCTTCGGAAGCGTATTATCCAGCAGCTCACCGGGAATCTCCCGCACAAAACGGCTCACCGGATTGTACTGGGTCTCCCCCCGCACCATGCGGCAGCGGGCGCAGGTCAGCGTCAGCTCCTCCTGAGCCCTGGTGATCCCCACATAGGCCAGTCTGCGCTCCTCCTCCAGATCCCCCGGATCATCGGAAGTGATGGACATATAGCCGGGGAACAGGCCATCCTCCATGCCTGCCAGATACACATAGGGGAATTCCAGTCCCTTTGCACTGTGCAGGGTCATCAGCAGCACCCTGTCACTGCCGCTTCCCAGACTGTCAATATCCGCCACCAGTGCGATCTCCTCCAGGAACTCGCTCAGAGAAATCTCATCATGGGTCTGCTCATAGATCACGGCCTTATTCAGGAATTCCCCCAGATTCTCCAGGCGGTCCTCCGCATCCTCGTCATCCATGCTCTTCAGATAATCCTCATAATTGACGGTGTCTATAATTTCCTGAATCATATCCACGATCCCGTAATACTGCGCCTTGGTACGGAATACCTGAATCATTCTGACAAAGGGCTCCAGCTTAGCCGCCGACCGACCCAGGCTGGTGATCTGATCCAGCTGTTCCAGCGCCTGATAAAAGGTGATCCCCCGCATATCGGCGTATTCCTGCACCTTGTCCAGGGTAGCCCCGCCGATCCCCCGTTTGGGCACATTGATGATCCTCTTTACCGCCAGATCATCCCTGCCGTTATCCACGGTCTTCAGATAGGCCAGGATATCCTTGATCTCCCGCCTGGCATAGAAGTTGACTCCCCCCACCACATTGTAGGGCATTCCCTCCACCACCAGCCGCTCCTCCAGCATCCGGGACTGGGCATTGGTGCGGTAGAGGATTGCGCAATCGCCGTAGTGAGCCTCTCCCCGCCGCACCCGGGCGGCAATATCGTCCGCAAGGAACTCTGCCTCTTCAAATCCATTTTCAAACTGGCGGAAATGGACCCTGCTGCCCTTTTCCCTGGCCGTCCACAGGGATTTTTCCTTGCGCCCCACATTGTTGCGGATCACGGCGTTGGCCGTATCCAGAATATTGCCGGTGGACCGGTAATTCTGCTCCAGCTTGATGACCCGGGCGTCAGGATACACCTTTTCATAATCCAGAATATTGCGGATATTGGCTCCCCGGAATTTGTAGATGGACTGATCGTCATCGCCCACCACACAGAGATTGCGGTGTTTTTCCGCCAGCAGCCGCACCAGCTCAAACTGGGCGGTATTGGTATCCTGGTACTCATCCACCATGATATACTTAAACCGCTCCTGATACTGATTCAGCACCTCCTGGCAGCTCTTGAACAGCTCCACCGTCTTCACCAGCAGATCGTCAAAGTCCAGGGCATTGTTCTTTTTCAGGACCTCCTGATACTCCCTGTAGGCTGACGCAATCTTTTTCTTCTGATAATCTCCCATGGACTGCAGCTCATACTCCACGGGGGAAATCAGCTCATTTTTAGCCGAGGAAATCGCTGCCAGCACTGTCCGCTCCTTCATCTGCTTAGTATCGATCATCAGCCGCTTGCACACATCCTTGATAACGGTTTTCTGATCGTCCGTATCATAGATTGTAAAATGATTGTCAAAGCCCAGCTTATCAATATACCTCCGCAGGATCCGCACGCAGGCGGAGTGAAACGTGGACACCCAGATCTGATCGGCGCCGAAGCCCACGATCTGATCCACCCGCTCCCGCATCTCTCCGGCAGCCTTATTGGTGAAGGTGATGGCCAGAATATTCCAGGGATTGACTCCCGCCTCATCAATCAGATAGGCGATCCTGTGGGTCAGTACCCTGGTTTTGCCGGAGCCTGCTCCTGCCAGCAGCAGCAGCGGCCCCTCCGTCGTCATCACCGCTTCTTTCTGTTCCTTATTCAGTGTGTCGTATATACTCATGATTGTACCCTCGCATATCTCCTGCAAATGATAACCCTTACCGCCAAAAAAACGCCGGCGCAGCCGGGAGGCTTCGCCAGCGCTTTTCAGTCTATCTTCTGCTTTCCTGTCATGCCGCACCGGCGGCACAAGCTCTTCTAACGCTGCATCCTATGACACAATATCACTGTCATCGAATACATCTCCGCATTCCGGGCAGAACTTCGGCGGATGTGCCGGATCCTCGGGCTCCCAACCGCACTTATCGCATTTATACACCGGTGCGCCGCTGGGTCTCTTGCTACCGCACTCCGTACAGAATTTCCCCTGATTCACGGTGCCGCAGCTGCAGGTCCAGCCTGCCTCCTCGGGCTTTTTGGCTCCGCAGTTCTCACAGAACTTGCCCCGGTTATCCGCCTTGCCGCAGCTGCAGGTCCAGCCCGGAACCGGGGCCTGCATCCGAGGCGCTTCCTGTGCGGGAGCCTGCTGCACGGGCTGCTGCATGGCCTGCTGCTGTGCGCCCATGGCAAACAGAGTATTGGCATCAACGCCCCCTGCCTGAGCAGCCATATTCATCCCCGCAAAAGCCATCATGGGGCCGGTAGCGGTATTGGAGGCTGCTGCTTTCATCGCCTCTGCCTGAGCGCCCACCAGCGTAGCCGCCGCCATATTGGCATTACGCATTACGGCAGTCTTCTGCAGCTCCTTGATCATCTTCTCGTCTTCATCAGGGAGCTTTACGCTGTTAAAGCCGATGGAAACGATCTCAATTCCCCGCAGCTTGCTCCACTTCTCGCTGAGCACCTCCTTCAGCGCCTCTTCCAGCTGCTCCGGATTGCCTGCCAGCTCATAGTAACGGATGCCCAGTGCAGAAATCTTGGCCAGCGCCGGCTGCAGCGCCGTCAGGAACTCGGTCTTTAAGGTGGGCAGCAGCGTGTTCTTATTATAATCCTGGGTCACGTTGCCGCAGACATTCTTATAAAACAGCAGAGGATCCACAATCTTAAAGGAATACTGGCCGTTGCATTTTACGGAAGTATCCACATCCAGACCGATATTGTTGTCCACCACACGGAACGGAATCGGGCTTGCCGTTCCAAACAGGTTGTTCATGATTTCCTTGATATTGAAATAGTATACCCGCTGATCCTTTGCCGTATTGCCCCCGAAAGTAAAACGCTTACCGATCTGCTTAAAGGTATTGGTCACATTGTCACCCAGATTACCGCAGAACAGGCTGGGCTCGGTGGAACTGTCATACACGAACTCCCCCGCATCTGCACAGAACTCCACGATCTCTCCCTGATCCACGATGATCATGCACTGTCCCTCATTGACAGCCACCACGGAGCCGTTGGAAATAATATTGTCCGTGCCCTTATTGCTGCCCTTGCTGTTTACCCGGATCTTTCCCTTGGTTACCAGCACGTCATTGGGGATGGAATCGCAATAAAAATACTCCAGCCACTGATCCGCCAGCACGGTCTCGATGGTACTCTTTGCTGCTTTGATTAAACCCATAAGTATCTCCTCCTGATTTTAGTTGTGTTCACGGATAAAAAGACACATTTATTTTAGCAGATTTTTTCCGATTCCTCAACTGCTTTGCAAAATATTTTTCGCTTTACAAAACCGGAGGAATCCGATACACTAAAATCAATGTTTTTTATACCGTCAGAATCAGTATACAGCAGTGAGGACAAAAATACTATGAGCAAAAAAGCTACAAAAGCCGCCGATAACATGTACTATCTCGCACGTTGCGAGGCCGCTGAGGGCAATGACGACTTTTCCAGTCGTGAAAAGGCGGCGGAAATCATCGGCATTGACCGCACCCGTCTGGCCCGGATCGAGCTTGATACCATCGCCCCCTATCCGGAGGAGATCAAAGCCATGGCCGAAGCCTACAATACGCCGGAGCTCTGCAACTCCTACTGTGCCAAGGAGTGTCCCATCGGCAGGGGCAGCGTTCAGGAGGTCACCATCGACGATTTCGACCGTCTGGCTCTGAAGGTGCTGGGCTCCCTGAAAGATATCGACGGACTCAGGGCCTCCCTGATCGCCATATCCGAAGACGGATATATTGACGAATCCGAGAGGCCCGCTTTTCAGCATATTCTGGATTCTCTTGAAAAAATCAGCATGAATGCCACGGCACTGCGTCTCTGGGCCGAGAAAAACATCCGTCTGAGATAGCTGCAGCAGACTACTGTGTCGCTTTTTCTGCAAAAGTGGTAGTCACCAGATCTTCGTAGGGAACTCGCTCGGACAGCACCTTGGAATCCTCCAGGATGTTCTGCAGCAGATCAAAAGCGGACTCCTCAAAGATCAGATTCTCTTTCCAGGTATCCTGATCGTAATATCTGGCCACAATGGTCACCAGCGCCTGTTTGTCGGTCTCCGCAAACTGGGGAGCGATCACCTCGGCGATCTCCTCGGGGCTGTGGGTCTGCACATAGTTCATCCCTTTCTGCAGCGCATTGGTAAAGGCCTGGATGGTGGCGCTGTTCTGCTCAATATAGCTCTTCTTGGCACTGAAAGCCGTGTACGGCACATAGCCGGAATCCTCCCCCAGGGAAGCTACCACATAGCCGTCCCCTTTCTGCTCCAGCAGGGTTGCATGGGGCTCAAACTCCACGGTAAAATCCGCATCGCCGCCGGAAAAAGCCGCTGCGGTAGAACCGAAATCAATGCTCTGGTCAATCTGCACATCTGTTGCCGGATCCATATTGTTCTTCCGCAGAATATATTCAAATACCATCTGCGGCATGCCGCCGGCCCTGCCTCCCAGCACCTCCTTGCCTTTCAGCATATCCCAGGAAAAATCGTCAATGGGCTCTCTGGATACCAGGAAATTTCCGGCCCGCTGAGTCAGCTGGGCAAAATTCACCACATAGTCATCCGTACCGCCCACGTAAGTATAAATGGTGGTCTCACTGCCCATAAAGCCGATATCCGCTTCCCCGGTCAGCACTGCCGTCATGGTCTTATCTGCACCAAAACCGGTTACCAGCGTTACGTCCAGCCCTTCCTCCTCAAAATACCCCTCCTCGATCGCCACATACATGGGCGCATAGAAGATGGAATGCGCCACCTCATTTAAGGTGACCGGCGTCAGGCCGTCGCTGCTGCCTGCGGTTCTGGCAGGACTGCTGCAGCCTGCCAGCATACCGGCTGTCAGTCCCACTGCCAGAATTCCTGTCATTACTCTTTTATTTCGCTTTCTCATACTTTGCCATATCCTCCCTTTTCATGACTGATGATGCTTTATGTTATGTGGGAAAAGAAAAAAAGTGACTGCTCCTTTACTTTCTTTTAGAAATCAGGTATGATACACTTATTACAGACGAAAGGAAGTCTCAGGGGGCAGATGCATCTCCCCCCTGACAAAGCGTAAAATGTCAAAAGCACAAAAGATCCTTGAATACATACTGGGCAGCATCCCGGTAATGCTGGCATCCAACTATCTGCTGATAGATGCCCTGATTGCCCCTTACTCCGCAGACGACTGGTATGAACCGGTGAAAGCCTTTTATCCCTGGCTGTCCCTGCTGCTGTTTCTGCTGCTGAACCTCTATCCGGCGCTGCCCGTTCACCGGCCCTGCCGCTACCGGCTGGGCGTATGCAACCGGGGCACCAATCTGCTGATTATCTTTGTGCTGACCACTTTACTCAATGCCGTCATAAGCATCATCGGGATGTGCGGACTGCTGCCCCAGGTGGAGCGCCTGCGGTCCGGTAATATCAGCTTCTGGATGGTGCATTGTCTATTCCTTATCCTTGCGGAGGCCATCATCTTCTGGGACGGCATCCTGCGGGTATATCTCTCCTCCCAGCAGCTGGGGATCCGTCTGCGGGTCATCGGCATCATCTGCGGCTTCATTCCCATTGCCCATCTGGTGGTACTTTTCTGGATCATCCGCACCACCTGCCGGGAGGTGGCTTTTGAGAACCAGAAGCTGCTGACGGACCGGGAGAGAGCCGGTCAGCAGCTCTGTGCCACCAGATATCCGATTCTGCTGGTACATGGCGTCTTTTTCCGGGATTTCCGTTACCTGAATTATTGGGGCAGAATCCCCCAGGCCCTCACGGCAAACGGTGCCCGGATCTACTATGGGAATCACCAGTCCGCCGCCCCGGTAGCTGCCAGCGGCCGGGAGATCGCCGACCGGATCCTGGCCATCGTCCGGGAAACCGGCTGTGAAAAGGTCAATATTATCGGCCACTCCAAGGGCGGGCTGGATGCCAGAGCCGCCCTGCAGCTTCCCGGCATTGCCCCGCATGTGGCCTCCGTCACCACGATCAATACCCCCCATCGGGGCTGTGAATTTGCAGATTATCTGCTGGGAAAGATCCCCCAGAAGCAGCAGCTGGCTGTGGCCTCTGCCTATAATACGGCGCTGAAAAAGCTGGGGGATCCCGCTCCGGATTTTCTGGGAGCCGTCAGCAACCTGACCGCCTCCTTCTGTCTCCGTTTCAATGAGGAGACCCCCAATGTGTCTACGGTATATTACCAGAGCATCGGCTCCCGGCTGAACAAGGCCAGGGGCGGTCGTTTCCCGCTGAACTTCACCCACCATCTCTGCCGGTACTTTGACGGCCCCAACGACGGCCTGGTGGGCGAACGCTCTTTCCCCTGGGGCGCCGACTACCGTTTTCTCACGGTTTCCGGCAGCCGAGGCATCTCCCATGGGGATATGATCGACTTAAACCGGGAAAACATCCCCGGCTTTGACGTCCGGGAATTCTATGTCCAGCTGGTGCATGACCTGAAAAAACGTGGCTTCTGATTCCTCAGAAGCCACGTTTATGCGATTGCATCATATTCTTTACATCCACCGCTCAAATTCTGAAATGGGAACCGGCCGGGAGAAAACATATCCCTGTGCCTTATCATAACCAAAGCCCCGCAGGAAAGTGATCTGCTGCTGTGTCTCCACACCCTCAAAAATGATATCCTTCCCGGCAGCTTTTACCAGCTGACCGATCCGGTTAATGTACTGCTGTTCCTGATCCGTCTCGTAGTGGTCAATGAAGCTCTTGTCAATCTTCACAATATCCACACTGGCATCCACCAGCATCCCCAGAGAGGAATAGCCCGTACCGAAATCGTCCATATCAATCTTCAACCCATGCTCCCGCAGCAGCGACATCTGCCGGATCATCTCTGTACGGTTGCTGGAAAAGCAGCTCTCCGTCACCTCGATCTCAATATATTCCGGCTCCACCTCATACTCCCGCAGCAGTGCCACCACCTTATCGCAGAAATGAGGATTGCGGAAATGAATCCGGGAAAAATTTACCGATATGGGCACTCTTCTCCTGCCCTCCTCTTTCCAGCGCTTCAGGCATGCCAGTACCTGTCTGAACACACAGAAATCCAGATCCACAATATATCCTACTTCCTCCAACACCGGAACAAACTGATCCGGATATTTCATGCTGCCGTCCTCGTTGCGCCATCTCACCAGCGCCTCTGCCCCGATGACCTCTCCCGTATTCATAGAGAATTTGGGCTGTAAATAGGCCTCCACATATCCCTTTTCTATGGCGTCATGGATACTGGCCACCACACTGGTCTTTTCCGCCCGGATCTGCCGCAGCTGATCCGTATACACCACCACATGATTCAGGTAATCGTCCTTGATGGTCTTTCTGGCATGGTTGGCCGCATCAATCATGGTAAAGATCTCCGCTTCCGGATTATCAATGTAATAGATCCCCGCCCTTACCTGCAGATCCCCCATGGGATACCGATTCTGCAGATAATCAGAAAAGCGGCTTACGGACCGGCGCACCTGATTTTCAACAGCCTCCTGGCTATCCGCCGTTACCAGCAGCGCAAAACGGTCTGCATGGATACGACAGCAGATACAGCGCCTGGCATTCATATACCGCAGCCATCTGGCCATGTCTTTCAGCAGCTGGTCACCCTCGCTGTAGCTGAAGTTCTCATTTAGATAGGCAAAATTGCTGATATCCATGTACACCATGGCATAGGTCTGGCTGGGATCATACTGATACAGAATCCGGCGTACTTCTTTCACAAAAAAGCTGTAATAATACAGACCGGTCAGATCATCCCGCCCCAGCGCCTCAATATGCTCCTGGTCACAGCGGTTCTGTATCCGCAGCGCCACAAAGGACCCAATGATCTTGCTCACCTGAATCAGCGTAAACAATTCCTCCTCCGGCACCTGTTCTATCGCCTGCCGCCTGTTGCAGGTCATAAACCCAATGGGCTGACCGTTTTTATATAACAGCAGATTCATAAAGCTTCCGATCTGCTTCTCGTGGAAAAATGCCATATCTTTCCTGGAGTAACCGGTTTTCTCCACATCGCAGGACAGATTGATGCCCTCCTTGTTAAAGCCCACAAAGAAATCATCCCAGATATCCAGGCTGGTGATCTCCTCCGGATTCAGCAATACGCCCTCTTCCCGCCGCCATTTATTGGTCACCATGGTACTGTTGTCCCCGATAAACTCGGAGATCAGTACCTCGTCAAATGCAAACTGCCAGGCAAGACGCTGGAGCAGCATATCCAGGCTGCTGTCCAGATCGGTAGTATCTGCCAACAGGCTTACTGCAAAGGTAATAAAACGATTATCATACTGCGTCAGTTTCTCTGCCGTCAGCCTTTCCAGCTCCACATCCTTATTGGGATGCAGTGTCTCATCCGCCATACTTTCGTCATATACTACATAAGGGAGCTGGCAGCGCAGCCCATACTCCACGGCCTTGCCGCAGCACTTCAGGATCTTCTGCAGATCCTGTTCCCCTGTCGGCACATGGTAAATCCCCATGGTGGGCCTGCACCGGGGCTTCTCCCTGCGGCCGGAATAGCAGCTGCCGAGTTTCTCATACACGGAGCGGCAGTGCTCCTCCACCTCCCGGGCATCCTCCCACTTGGTAAACACCAGAAAAGCGTCTCTGGCGATCCGGCAGAATACCACCTCATCCAGCAGACTGAAATAGCGCTGCAGCAGGATCGCCTGGTTTTCCAGCACTGTCACAGCATAGGAATAGCTGTATTCCTCCGCCAGCTGTGGAATATTGCCCACATGCAGCAGAATCATATGATAATTCCCCGCCGGATCCGCTCCCATCAGTCCCGCAATCCGCTTCTCGGCGGAAGGCCAGGTATAGAAAGAGGTCAGTGCATCCACATCCTCTTTCCCTTTATTTCCGTTACTATGAAGCTCGGCCGAACCGATTCCGCTGTCCATCTGTTTCTCATCCCTCATCATTTTCTCCACGCTAACATCTTCATGAAAATTGGATAATCCATCCTTTTTATTATAGTCTTGCCCTTGCTGACTTGTCAACCAATTACTTGCACCTGCATAGCGTTTATACTCGGCTCTGTCCTGCCGGAGCCGTCATGGTTCCGTGAATCCAGCGGCCGCTGAAAAAGCGCAGGCTGAAGATCACGCCCCGCAGGGCCCAGTCCGCAAACATACCATACCACACAGCCATAGGCCCCATATGATAGGTTTTTACCAGGAAGATACACAGAGCCACCCGCATGCACCACATGGTTA
>JAGANP010000227.1 GCA_017624175.1 Lachnospiraceae bacterium
CCGTACCTTCGGACTGGCCCAGCACAATCCCTATACCTGGCTGGTGCGGGAGGGACATTTTGAGACGGTATCGGATATCTATGAGTCCAGACGCTTTATGGACGATACCCTGAATGAGTGGATTCTGTCCCTGGACGAACAGAGCCTGCGCACCTTTGTGGATACCCTGTTTCAGCTTCTGGCGGCATCGGAGGCGGACAATCTGATTGACTTTACCGCCAACTTAAAGCACAGTATGTCCGGCGTTCTGGGCGCTATGAAAGGCGTGGACGAAGAGACCAAAAAGGCGCTGAAGCAGACAATAAAGTCCCTGTTTGCCATTACCGGCCTGCGCATGAAGCAGGAGATCAGCACCCATCCGCTGATCAAAGAGCCAAAAACCAGGAGAGAAGAGCTGTCCCTGAGATCTTCGTCCGGGCAGGATCCAGCCGTTCAGGATGCCACTGTACCCCAATAATGGGGAGGGTGTCATGACGGATGGCCTCAACACACTGATCCGAGGGACAGTGGGAGATTACCCGCAGTCCCTTGCCCAATTTGTCCAGCCCCTGGTGATGAGCGCTGTTGACCAGCATGGTATCCCCGTACAGGCACTGCAGACAGCTGCCGGGGTGATTGACCGCCAGGTGATATTGATCCTCCCCCTGATAGCGGTGTATATGGGCAGTGGGCAGATCCTGAATAATGCTGCCGCCAAAGCCCACATTGATGATCTGCATTCCCTTACAGATGCCGAGAATGGGAAGCCGGTTCTGGATCCCGTATTCCAGGGCCTGGAGCTGCAGGATATCCAGCTCCGTGTCGATGGAGCGGGAGCCATGGTCCCTCTGTCCGAAAAATGCCGGGGTGATATCGCCGCCGCCGGGAAAAAGCAGCCGCTGGCAGGTGGACAGATCACTGATGGAGAGACTGGTCAGGTGCGCAGTATGATGCCGGTCTAAAAATCTCTCATAATTTCCTGTATCTTTTTTTCTGCCCACAATTCCGATTTTCATAGGTTTCTGTTATCCCTCTCATACGAGTTCCCAATAAGATATGAAAAAACTTAATTTTTTATGAATCCATTCCCAAGAACAGGAAAAAATGGTACACTTAGAAAAATATGTGCTCACGGCACAGTAACAGGTAATATTCAGGAAAGAGGGAGAGGACAGCAGACATGAGCAGATTGTGGTATACGGCTCCTGCAAAGGAGTGGGAAGAGGCACTGCCCCTGGGAAACGGCCGACTGGGGGCCATGGTATATGGCGGCGCAGAGCAGGAGCATATTCAGGTCAATGAGGAAAGCGTCTGGTACGGCGGGCCGGTGGATCGGAATAATCCGAATATGAAAGAGCAGCTGCCCCGAATCCGTCAGCTTTTATTTGACGGGGAGATCGCCGAAGCGGAGAAGCTCATGTGGCATGCCATGTCCGGCTGCCCCAATGGCCAGCATCCCTACCAGACCCTGGGGGATATACAGATCGGCTTCGACGGGCTGGGAGAAGTGACGGCCTATGAGCGGGAACTGGATCTGGAACAGGCGCTTTGCCGGATGCGGTTTACCGCAGCGGGAGTTCATTATGAGCGGGAATATTTTATTTCCCATCCTGCAGACTGCATGGTGATGCGGTTTAGGGCCGATCAGCCGGGACGGATCAGCTTCTGGGCCGGACTGGACCGTTGGCGTTTCTTTGACGGCGTGAAGCAGTGCGGGGAGGACGGGATCTGCCTGTATGGAAATCTGGGAAGAGGGGGCAGTGAATTTGCCATGATGCTCAGAGCCAGTGTAAAAGGCGGCAGGATCCGGCTTCTGGGAGAACATATTGTGGTGGAGGGCGCTGACGAGGCGGAGCTGTATTTCGGCGCAGATACCACCTGGCACTACAGCAGCGAGGAAAAAGAGACAGCGGTAAATGCCTGGCTGGAAGCGGTGCAGGGAGAGACTGCCGATTGGATGAATGCGGAAAATATGTCGAGTTATGAACGCCGGGAGATTCGCATGCAGCAGGGTCTGCAGCAGCTGCTGCAGACCGGGATTAGCCGGACCCTGGAGCGGGCCTGGACGCAGCAGTATGAGAGCCTGCTGGCTGCTCATGAGGCGGACTATCAGGCGCTCTTTGGCCGTACCCGTCTGGAACTGGAGTGGGATCATCAGGCAGAGCAGCTGCCCACGGACCAGCGGGTGGCTCTGGCGGCAAAGCAGCCTGCGGATCTGGGTCTTGCGCCCCTGTATTTTGACTATGGACGTTATCTGCTGATTGCCTGCAGCCGTCAGGAGGGGCTTCCGGCCACGCTGCAGGGCCTGTGGAATAAGGATATGACGCCGCCCTGGGACGGGAAATATACCATTAATATCAATACGGAGATGAACTACTGGCTGGCGGAGAACTGCAATCTGTCCGAGTGCCACATGCCCCTTTTTACCCTGATTGAAAAATTGGTCAAAACCGGCCGCAGGACGGCTCGGGAGATGTACGGCTGCCGGGGCTTTATGTGCCATCACAATACGGATATTAACGGCGATACGGCGACGCAGGATCAGTGGATCCCCGGCTCCTATTGGGTCATGGGCGCAGCCTGGCTGTGTACCCATCAGTGGACCCATTATCAGTATACCCGGGATCTGCAGTTTTTGAAGGAGCAGTTTCCCAGCATGTGCGAGGCGGCGCTGTTTTTCCTGGATTTCCTGGTGGAGGACGGACCTTATCTGGTGACCTGCCCCTCCGTATCCCCGGAGAATACCTATATTCTGCCCAGCGGGGAGAAAGGCGCCAACGGCGTCGGCGTGACCATGGATAATCAGATCCTGCGGGATCTTTTCGGACAGTGTATGGAGGCCTACCGGATACTGCAGGCGCAGGGCGCCCTGGATGATGCGGTGACAGCTGCACTGGAAGAGGCGGAAATCCCGGATGCGGCGGACTTTATCCGTCAGGTGGAGAACGCCCGGGAGCGTCTGATTCCCACCCGGATCAGTGAGCGGGGAACCATCCTGGAGTGGCGGCAGGATTATGAGGAATGGGAGCCGGGGCACCGGCATATTTCCCATCTGTACGGCCTGCATCCTTCGGAGCAGATCACCATGGACGATACGCCGCAGCTGGCAGCGGCAGCCAGGGCCACCTTAGAGCACCGTCTGGCTCACGGCGGCGGACATACGGGCTGGAGCCGGGCATGGATCATCAACCATTATGCCAAGCTGTGGGACGGCAATACGGCATATATGCATATTCAGCAGCTGTTTGCCAATTCCACCTATCCGAACCTGTTTGACAAGCATCCGCCCTTTCAGATCGACGGCAATTTCGGCGGTGCTGCGGGTATGGCGGAGATGCTGGTGCAGAGCTCGAGCAAGCGAGTGGTGCTGCTTCCCGCTCTGCCGGATGCCTGGAGCAGCGGCAGCGTGAAAGGGCTGCGGATCCAGGGCAATGCAACGGTGGAGCTGTCCTGGAAGGAGGGCGTGCTGGAGCGCTGCCGGATCTGTGCGGGCAGCGATCTGGATACCCGGATCCGGTATGGGGAGCACAGCCGCCCGCTGCGGATCAGGGCCGGAGAGAGCGCCGTGTATACGGCAGCGGACTTTCGGGCAATATGAAAAGGCATAGGCGGAGGAAAATACGTTGGAAGACCAAATCGAGGAACAGGCGGTGAAGCCTGACAATAAACGGAATCGGCGGAGAGCCGGCATCCTGCTGGCCGCCGCCTGGGCCATCCCCACGGGGATCATGCTGGCCATATTTTTTCTGAAATCCATATTTCCCTTTGGAGGCAGAAGCTTTCTTTATATGGATATGTATCACCAGTATATGCCCTTTTTCAGTGAATTTTATGACAAAATGCAGGAGGGAAGCGGGCTGCTGTATTCCTGGAATGTGGGGATCGGCTCGAACTTCCTGGCGCTGTATGTCTACTATCTGGCCTGTCCCCTGCATTTTCTGGGCCTGCTGGTGCCCAAGGCCTATATCATGGAGTTTTTAAGCTACCTGGTGGTGTGCAAGGTGGGGCTCTGCGGCCTGACGGCCTGCCTGTATTTGCAGCGCCGCTTTCATACCCTGTCGGTGAGTACCGTGATTTTTTCCTGCTTTTATGCACTGTCAGGATTTATGGCCGCTTACAACTGGAATATCATGTGGCTGGATCCGGTAATTCTGCTGCCCCTGATCCTGCTGGGGCTGGAGCTGCTGGTGAAAGAGGGGCGATACGGTCTGTACTGCGTGACGCTGGCCCTGTCCATCTATACCAATTACTATCTGTCCATCATGATCTGTATTTTCCTGGTGCTGTATTTTCTGGTACTGCTGTTTACCGAGCGGTGCAGCTTCAGGGCGGTGGGGCAGTTTGCGCTGTTTTCCCTGCTGGCCGGAGGGATGGCGGCGGTGCTGCTGGTGCCGGAGGTATGTGCGATTTTGGTGACGGATTTCGGCAGCAGCAGCTTTCCGCAGGAAGTGAAGACCTACTTTACGGTGCTGGAGGAGCTGGCGAGACATTGTCTGTGCGTGCCTGCGGAGCGGGGGCTGGATCACTGGCCCAATATCTACTGCGGCGTGGCGGTGTATCTGCTGATTCCCCTCTATGCGGTGAATCCGGGGATCCCGCTGAAAAAGCGGTTTGCCCATCTGGCGCTGGCCGGATTTTTCCTGATCAGCTTCGGTACGAATGTGCTGGACTTTTTATGTCATGGCTTCAATTATCCCGATTCCCTCCCGGGAAGGCAGACCTTTATATATATTTTCCTGATCCTGATTCTCTGCTATGACTGCTTCATCCATCTGCGGGAGCTGGAGCCGAAAGCCATTCTGCTCAGTTATCTGGGCACCGTGGTGTTTCTGCTCTGCTGTCAGCAGTTTGTGGAAAATGAGGATATCACCGAGGATGTCTGGCTGATCTCCCTGGTGTTTGTTACCCTGTATGCCATATTGCTGCACCTCTGCCGTACCAGGCAGGAGGGACAGTGGCCCGTGCGGCTGGCGGTACTTGCGCTGGCGGCGGTGGTGCTGGAGACGGGGATCAATACCTATTCCACCAGTGTGGGAACCACCAGCCGGGAGGCGTATCTGGGGCAGCTGGAGAATTATGAGAGCCTGTATGCACTGGCCCGGGAGAGGGAAACCGAGGCCGGAAATACCGGGATTTTCCGCCTGGAGAAGTTCGACCGCACCACCAAAAACGACGGCACGCTGGCAGGCTATCCCACGGCCTCCGTGTTTTCCTCCACCCTGAACTCTGACGTGGCGGATCTGTACGAACGGCTGGGAATGCGGCACAGCAAGGTATATTACAGCTTTGATGGGGCTACGCCCCTGATTTCGGCGCTGCTGAATGTGAATTATCTGTTCGGAGATGGGGGAGAGGAGGCCCAGAGCGAGGAAAACGGTCTGTACACCCTGCTGGAGGTCAGGGGGCAGGTGGCCCTCTACGCCTGCGAGACCACGCTGCCCTTTGGCTATGTGGCGCCTGTGGGCTATGAGATTCCGGAGGGCTATGAGGGGGAACCTCTCCGGCTGCAGAATGAGATGGTGAAGCAGCTGGGAGTCAGCGGGCAGCTGTTTGAGAGGGCCGACTGCCAGCGGGTAGGGGAAGCAGTGCCCCTGAGAGCGGAGGCGGACGGTTATTACTATATGGAGCTTACCGGCTCCGGAACAAAGAAGATCGCCATGACCGGGGCCCTGGAGCGGGATTACAGCGATCTGAAGATCCATTCATTATTATATGTGGGGTATCTGAAGGAGGGGCAGACCGTGACCTTCCGCAATGATGACGACAGCGACGAGACGCCGGAATTTAATCTGGAGGCCTACCGGATGGAGGAAGAGGTGCTGGAGGAGACGCTGGCGGTGCTCTCGGAAAGGCATCTGGAGCAGGTGGCCTATGACAGCACCCATATCAGCGGGCAGCTGGAGCTGGCTGAGTCGGGACGGCTGATCCTGTCGGTTCCCTATGAAAAGGGCTGGACCGTGACGGTAAATGGGGAAGTGCAGGAGCCTGAGCTGGTGGGCAGCTGCCTGCTGGCGCTGGATCTGGAGCCGGGCAGCTATCAGATCACATTGACCTATGTGTCCTACGGGCTCAAGCAGGGGATTGTGCTCAGTGTAGTCAGCATTTTGGTATTTGCCGGGATACTGCTGCACGGCCGGTCCAGGCGCAGCCGGTCCGGGGCCGGGCGGTCTGCGGAAATGGAAAAAGCGGAGGAAGGCGCAATCCGGCCGGGGGGCGATGCTCAGCAGAAATAGAAAAGGAGAAAGACAGCATAAGCCAGCCGGGGGCGATGCCGGTGGACCGATATAGATTTTCTGACACAGATAGTCCACTTCTGCCCTCGAAAAGTAGGATAAAATGAGGGAAACAACAGGGCTGGTTGCCCTATATCAAAAAAGTTTCTGTTTCGGTCCACAATTTCCGGGAAAAAGTGGACCGAAAGGGAAACTTTTTTCTGTCAGGGCAAAACTCTGTGGAAAATAGGATATTTCAGGTAGTTTTTACCGGTAAAAGTGGACTGAAGCAGAAGAAAATGCTATATCGGTCCATTCTGCAGCAGGCCGCCCGGCTATAGAGCGCTGGGGCCGCCGCAGAAGAGCAGGGGGATTGGGCTATTGCCGATTAACCCGGTATACTGCGCAGGCATGGGGCACTACCGAAGCAGAGATCACGGTGTCCGCTTTGGAAATTTCCTTAGTCCACAACTCTGTCAGTGAGACCGGCCCCTCATGGCCCAGCTCCTCCAGGGATACGGACAGCTCCTGCACTTCTTCACTCAGGTTAAACAGGGCGACATAATGGGCATCGGCCGTCTCATCATCTGCCTGCCAGATGGCTTTCTCCTCGTCCCGGCAGATCTGGTGGGGTTTTACAGAGGGCGGCAGCATGGCCAGCAGATCGTCATTGGTCAGCAGGGACAGGGTGGTCGCATCCAGCAACGTCAGTTCGGCGCCGATCATCAGCGGGGAACCGAACAGGCACCACAGGGTCATCATGGTGCGGGCCTCATCCTGCGTAAAATTGGAGGTCCATTCATGGCCGAAGCCCTTGCCCAGCTGTCCGATGGGCAGCATGTCGCAGTCGGGGTAGCAGCCCGGGGAAACATGCTCCTGCCACAGCTCGCAGCGGTAAAACATATTCTTTAACAAGTCAAAATTATCCCACAGATCATCGGTGATTCGCCACATATTGGCGTGGGTCTCATAGTACCAGGCCTCCTCGATGATGGCCGGTCCCGGGGAAAGAGACAGGACAATGGGACGCCCGCAGCGCCGGATGGCGGAGGAGAGCATGCGGATCTCTGCCTTGCAGGAGGGCTGGTCATAGCGGCAGATGTCGTCGCATTTGATGAAGTCTACACCCCAGGAGGCGTACAGCTCCAGCAGGGAATCATAGTAAGCCTGTCCCGCAGGCGTATCCTTTACCCCGTACATATCCGGGTTCCAGGGACAGACGGAGGAGGCGATGGCAATATCGCTTGCCGTTACCTCCGTACCCTTGACGGCGCAGTGATGATGAGCGGCGATACGGGGAATGCCCCTCATGATATGGATGCCGAATTTCAGCCCCAGATCATGGATATAGTCGGCCAGGGGTTTAAAACCGGCTCCGCCTGCAGAAGAGGGAAAACGGGCGGGATCCGGCAGCAGGCGGGAGTATTCGTCCATGGCCACCTCGGCAAAAGGAATGTACTGGTATTCTTCCCGGCGGCTTCCGGCGCCGATGGCATACCATTCGATATCCACCACGATATATTCCCAGCCGTGTTTTTTCAGATGGGCCGCCATATAGTCGGCATTGGCCTTTACCTGTTCTTCATTAACGGTGGTATCATAGTAGTCATAGCTGTTCCAGCCCATGGGCGGGGTGGGAGCAAAATCGTTTTTATTGCTTTTCTGCATAACAAACCTCCTGAAGAAAAAATACTCTGCTCCTATTATAATTCTTTTGCGGTAAAAAAGAAATCAGAAATAAATGAAATTTATGTTTGAAATCCCTGAGGGGATATGTTATAATGTAAGCGCTTACATAGAGAAAATATCTGATAAAGTAGAGCATAATCAGGCATAGCTGGCGAGCCGGTGGAACAGGAATCCGAACGATTCTGCCGCAGCCGTCAGAGAAAGTGAGGCGTAGCGTGGAACTGAGAACAGCAGTATCTCCCAGAGATGTGAAGCATTACACCACAGACCGTCTGCGGGAGGAGTTTCTGATTCAGAATCTCTTCGTGCCCGGACAGATCAAGCTGGTGTACAGCCACATCGACAGAATTATTACAGGTGCGGCAGTACCTGTGGAGCCGATCACCCTGACTGCAGGGGATGAGCTCAGAGCAGAGTATTTCTGCCAGAGAAGAGAATTAGGAGTAATCAATATCGGCGGCAGCGGTACCATTACCGTGGACGGCAGGGTATACAAAGTGGGCTTCAAGGAGGCCATGTATATCGGTATGGGCTCCCGGGATATTGTGTTTGCCAGTGAGGATGCAGCGCAGCCTGCGAAGTTCTATCTGAATTCCGCACCCGCTCACCGCACCTGTCCTACGGTACTGATTAAGCCCGAGGGCACGCCCGAGGAGGGCGTGGTCCTCGTGAAAGAGGAAAACAAGGTGGAGCTGGGCAGTCTGGAGGACGCCAACCACAGAGTGATCTGCAAATATATCCTGCCCGGCCAGGTGGAAAGCTGCCAGCTGGAGATGGGTATGACAAAGCTGGAGCCCGGCAGCGTATGGAACACCATGCCCTGTCACACCCACGACAGGCGTATGGAGGTGTATCTGTATTTTGAAATGCCCGAGGATGCTTTTGTCATGCACTACATGGGCGAGCCCCAGGAGACCCGTCATATTGTGATGCGTAATGAGGAGGCCGTGATCTCCCCCAGCTGGTCCATTCATTCCGGCTGCGGTTCCAGAGCCTATACCTTTATCTGGGGCATGGTAGGGGAAAATCAGGACTTCGATGATATGGACGCTGTAGAGAACAAAGATCTGCGTTAAGAGCAGAAGAAAATATAACAGGAAAAAGGAGAGGAAGAACATGAACGAATTTATCAATTTCAGTCTGGAAGGCAAAGTAGCACTGGTAACAGGCGCATCCTACGGTATCGGTTTTGCCATCGCCTCTGCATACGCAGAAGCAGGCGCAACCATCTGCTTCAATGATATCAAGCAGGAGCTGGTGGACAAGGGACTGGCAGCTTATGCGGAGAAAGGCATTAAGGCGCACGGCTATGTGTGTGATGTGACCAATGAGGAAGCAGTCAACGCCATGGTGGCGCAGATTGAGAAAGAAGTGGGCGTCATTGATATTCTGGTAAACAATGCCGGTATCATCAAGCGTATCCCCATGACCGATATGACTGCAGAGCAGTTCAGACAGGTGATTGATGTGGATCTGAACGCTCCCTTTATCGTATCCAAGGCTGTGATCCCCGCTATGATCAAGAAAGGCCACGGCAAGATCATCAACATCTGCTCCATGATGTCCGAGCTGGGTCGTGAGACCGTATCC
>JAGANP010000228.1 GCA_017624175.1 Lachnospiraceae bacterium
GCGCTGCATTATATACCAGATTAACGTCTTTCCAACTGTCGATACCGTCCCCGTTATCCGCTCGTAATTCCATATGTACTCCTTCCAGCGTCAGATCGCTGCACTTACTGATTACAGTATAACATAAAGCATCCCAAAAATGTATATTTTTCACAAAATATTAATCCTTTTTTAAGATTTGTTGGTAGTTTTGATTAATTTCAAGCCCACTATACATATTTATGCCCCCTCTGCAGAACATATGCCTGAATAAAATAGAATTTGTGTATTCTCTCCTGCTATGTTAGAATGTAGAAAAACATTCTGAACTGTTACAGAAAAACAATATGGGAGAGTGGCAGATATGTTTCGTTTATGGGCTAAAGAATTTAAGAATAACCGAATGCTGCAGGATACGGTAATTGCCGATGACAGCGAGGATACCCGCACCCATAAGATCTTCCGGGCAATGGATCAGATCTGCTATGAATTTGATCTGGGGAAGCCCATATGGCTCGATGCCACGGTGGCGGAGTTCAAACGCCACAGTAAGGCCCGTTTCCGGCAGGATAATTTTATAGAAGAAATTCCCTTTGATTATCTGGAAATTCAAGTGATTGAGGAGGATTAAAAAAGGTATTGACATCTCTGTTTTTATGGTGTAGTATTCAACTATCTTGAATGTAGTTTTTAAAACTACATATAATAGTTTTAAAACTACTTGATGCGTTTGAATGGAGGTGTTACGATGCAGATAACGATTAGAGAACCGGGCAGTGCCCTGACCCACTTTATCGGTATGATGATGGCCATATTTGCCGCCATGCCGCTGCTGGTAAAGGCAGCCGTATCCGGCGGAAATACCACCTTTTGGGCTATGGCTGTATTCATGGCCAGCATGATCCTGCTGTATGGGGCCAGTGCGACCTACCACTCCGTGAACCTGAGCGGACGCAGCCTGAAAATATTCCGCAAAATCGACCATATGATGATATTTGTGCTGATTGCCGGTTCCTATACCCCGGTGTGTCTCATCACCCTGGGCGGTCAGTTAGGCTACCGGCTGCTGGCGCTGGTCTGGGGCATTGCCATTGTCGGCATGCTGATCAAGGCGTTCTGGGTTACCTGTCCCAAATGGTTTTCCTCCCTGATCTATATATCCATGGGCTGGGTATGTGTCCTGGTATTCGGGCAGCTTCTGGACAGCCTGCCGCCGGCCGCTTTCCTGTGGCTGTTAGCCGGAGGGATCATCTACACCATCGGCGGCGTGATCTATGCACTGAAGCTTCCCCTCTTCAATGCCAGTCACAAATACTTCGGCTCCCATGAGATCTTCCATCTGTTCGTCATGGGCGGCAGCATCTGTCACTTTATCTTTATGTATCTGTATGTGGCGTAATGGCAAAGAAGCATGTTCCCCGGCAAAGGAGGTACATGCTTCTTTTTTTATCCTTTATTCTGTTTTTTCCCGGCCGCCCGGCTCAGTCGTCATAGCCGTTGGGGTTCTGACTCTGCCATCTCCAGGAGTCAGCACACATCTCCCGGATGCCGTACTGTGCTTCCCAGCCCAGTTCTTCCTTTGCTTTGGTGGCGTCGGCATAACAGGTGTCGATATCTCCTGCACGGCGCTCCTTGATCACATAGGGAATCTTTACGCCGTTGGCCTCCTCAAAATTCCTGACAATATCCAGCACGCTGTAGCCCACGCCGGTACCCAGGTTGTAGATTTTCAGTCCCGCTTTCTCCTCGATCTTCTTCAGGGCTTTCACATGACCCAGAGCCAGATCCACCACATGAATATAGTCTCTGACGCCGGTGCCGTCCGGGGTGTTGTAATCATTTCCGAAGACGCCCAGCTGTTTTAACTTGCCCACTGCCACCTGGGTGATATAGGGCATCAGATTATTGGGAATTCCGTTGGGATTCTCGCCGATGGTACCGCTCTTATGGGCGCCGATGGGATTGAAATAACGCAGCAGGATCACATTCCACTCGGGATCGGCCTTCTGGATATCCATCAGGATCTGCTCCAGCATGGACTTGGTCCAGCCATAAGGGTTGGTGCACTGTCCCTTGGGGCACTCCTCGGTAATCGGCACAAAGGCCGGATTGCCGTACACCGTGGCGCTGGAGGAAAAAATGATGTTCTTCACGCCGTGCTTTCTCATAACATCCACCAGCGTCAATGTACCGGAAATATTGTTCTCGTAGTACTCCCAGGGCTTCTGTACCGATTCCCCCACTGCTTTCAGTCCGGCAAAATGGATCACTGCGTCAATCTTTTCTTTCGCAAAAATCTCCTCCAGAGCTGCCCGATCCAGAACATCCGCCTTGTAAAAGGGCACCGGCTTGCCGGTGATTTTCTCCACTCTCTGCAGGGATTTCTCGCTGGAATTGCACAGGTTATCCACCACTACAGCGTCATAGCCTGCGTTCTGCAGCTCCACCACGGTATGGCTGCCGATGTATCCTGCACCGCCTGTTACTAATATTTTCATATGTGCTCCCCTCTGCCCGCTCCGGCGGGCGCTGAAATCAAGCAAAAGTTTACAGTTCCACTCCATTCTCCTGCAGCAGCGCTCTTGCACTTTCTACGGAGTCAATACCCGTCTTGTTCTTGATCGGCGCAAACTCATGGTTTCTCACCACCTCATAGGGCAGGCAGCTGTCCAGCTGATGAATCATATCCAGCACCAGGCTCTCGTATTTATAGCCATTGGGCTCCTGGGGTTTCACCAGCTCGCCGTTTTCATCCAGATAAGGAATCTTCTTTTCTACGATATGCAGCGGCATATTGCCGTCCAGCAGCTTTTCCAGCGCCGGTACCTGGAACAGATAATTCAGGATCACACCGAAGTTATAAGCAGGATTGCCCTTCTCATCCTTGGCGTTCATCAATTCCTCGGTCAGATCATAGTACTCCACGATGGAGGGTCTGCCGTCCTCCAAGCACATCACGCCCACCTTTTCATCCGGCGCATTCTTGCGCACCACCTTGGCGCCCACCACGCAGCCTCTCTGAATCGTTGCGCCGATAAAGCAGGGATCCGCAATCCTCTGCAGCACATTGTCCACCGCAAATACATTGATCCACTCGATGCCTTCCTTTTTCACCAGCTCCAGAAGACCGGCATTTTTCATAGAAATAAACCAGCCGCCGTTGCCGTTGGGAGAAGTGGCCAGCTTGCCCTTCTCCTCCAGATAGATCCTGCCCTCATAGTCCGTTGCCGCAGCCATCTCCTGTTTGAAGAAATGCACATACTCGGGATTGTAGCCGAAGAAATTTTTCTCCTGCATAAACCGGATCGTGATATCGTTGTTCTTATCGCTGGTCATGACAAAGAGATGGAACCAGCAGCCGCTCTGCTTTACCACATCCAGCATATTATTTACCAGGCACTCAAAAATGTACAGCTCCCTGGTCACGCCCACATTGTACATACACTTGGGATGATCGGAGCCCAGGCGGGTACCCATGCCCCCTGCCAGCAGCACTGCGCCCACCTTGCCTGCACGGAGCGCTTCCAGGCCCGTGGCGGTAAAGCTCTCCCGGTTAGCAGCGATCTCATCCAGCTCCATGGCAGCCAGAGGCGTAATCTTCCCTTTCTGCGCCAGCTCCTCCTTATGGTGACAGGAAGCCAGAATGCTCATATCCGTCTCTGCAATCTGTGTGAGCAGTGCCTCCTGGCCCGCCGGATCCAGCTCCTCGTAATACTTTAATACATGCTCCTGGCCATACTGGGCCAGCTTCTGTTTTGCCTCTGCTAATGTCATACTGATCTCCCTTTCTTTTTCTTTTATTTTGACAGGGTTCATGTGTTATGCATCACTCCCTGGCATTTTCTCCTTTACGCTATAGGGAAAGCCCGGCGAAAAAATCCCCATAGCCCAGCTTCTCCTGCTGATACCGCAGGAAAGCCGCCCGCATCTGGGGCTGATCCTCCCGCATCTGTCCCAGCATCACGCCGATATTCTCCCGGGTCACACAGCCCAGCTGCAGAAACAGCTGCACATACTCCGGATGGGCCTCCCCTTCTGCCAGCAGCACCTGCCAGCTCTCTTCACTCTCACAGCCCTGAGTGTGGGCGGTCAGATAATCCTCCAGATACCGGCGGGCCTGGGGGGCCAGTCCCTGGCTGCACAGCAGCCGCAGCATGGCCAGCCGCACCTTTTTCTGGCGTTTTGCCTGTAAAAAGGCATTCAGATCCGTACTGCCATAGTCCTCCTCGCCGCAGAGCACCTGCTTCGAGTACCCCTCCTGATCCTCGGCGTTCATCACCGCCTCCAGCCGGGCGTCCCATCTGCGCAGCCATTCCGTACTGCCCACCGATGCCGGTTCCAGCAAATAGTAGGCTTCCAGCTGATTCACTGCTGCGGCCAGCAGTCTGCCGGTCTCCCGGGGCCAGGCCTCCCGGATTCTATCCGTTTTCCGGGGGACGCCCCCCTGCTGCTCTTCTGCGGACTCTTCTCCGCTCTGCCGAATGCCGGAGATACACTCCAGACGCTCACAGTCCAGAAAGAGAGATTTCCCGAGGCGGATACAGTTCCCCGGTATCGTCACCCGCTCCAGATTGCTGCAGTAGGCGAAAGCCCAGTCGCCGATACTCTGCACGCCGGTCGGAAGATGAATCTCCCGCAGATTTTTTTTGCTTAAGAATGCCTTACGGTCCACCGCCGTTACCGGCTGTCCGTCAATCTCCTCCGGCACCTGCGCCGCCCAGGAAAAGCCCTGATACCCGGTGACGGCAATGCCCTCCGGCATCAGCCGGTATTTCAGTTGGTATTCACCTGTGTCAAACACGAATTCCTGCATGCTTACCTCACTATGCATCACCGGAGTCGGGCTTTCCCAGACTCCCGCTTTGCCCGTTCTGCGGCGTCCTCTTACAGCTTCAGCTCTGCAATCTGCCCCTGGATCCGGCTCTGCCGCTCGTTGAGCATCAGCTCCTGGCTGTGCCGCTGGTAATCGGGACTGCCGAAAGCAGCGATAAAGCCTGCGGCGGCGCTGCTCACCGTCAGCTCCGTCACCAGAATCAACATCTCATTGCCCCCGGCAAAGGCTTCCTCCATAAAGGCAAACAGATGATGGAGTCTGGCCTGTACCTGCTCCGTCTCCCGCTTCATGGCGGCCAGAGCGGCCTCATACCGGCCCCTTACCAGCGCAAATGCCTTTTCACCGTCATATTCCGGCTCTCCCGCCAGGGAACCTCCTGCGGCATCCTCTCCCGTTATCACAGCCCTTTGCGCCTGCTCCAGGAACTGCAGTACTCTTTTGTATTTCTTTCGCTCCTCCTTGGACAGCGCCCCTGCCCTGTCCTGAGTAAACATCTGCCTGCGCTTCTGTTCCTCCAGCTGCTTGATACAGGCCGCCACCTGCTCCGGCCTGGTCTCCCTGTCCGCCATATTTTTCACCGCCAGCAGCAGGGCACGGGTATCCGTCAGATAGGCCGCCTGCTCCATGACCTCCTGCATATCCGCCAGCATCCGGTCCAGCAGCATGCCCACCAGGGACAGCCGCTCGTCAAAAGCAGCCTCCTTGGCCCGGGCGATGGCCTGCACCGGCGGCCTGCCCTCCAGGATCTCCTGAATCCGGTAGTCCTTTTTGTATTTCTGATACAGATCATAGTAAGCGGTAAATTCCCGGACGATCCGCTCATTGCGGATATACTGGCCCACCAGGGTCTCATCCACCGTCAGGCTCTCCTCCTCATAGTGGTACAGAATCTCCGACAGATCCTCCCAGCCCCGGGCCGTCACATAGCTGCGCCCCTTGGCCGTGGTCTCCATATGGTAAAAGTATTCTTTCTTCAGATCCAGGAAATTCAGCACCGCAGCGTGCAGATGCCGCTCCAGCGCATACTCCTTCCAGGTGCGGTAATCCGCCTCCACCTCCATGACCTTTAATCGGTCCATGGTTACCACATCAAATTCCCGCACGGATTTATTGTACTCCGGCGGATTGCCTGCGGTCACGATGACCCAGCCCTCCGGTACCCGATGCCGCCCGAAGACCTTGTACTGCAGAAATTGCAGCATGGCCGGCGCCAGAGTCTCTGACACGCAGTTGATCTCATCCAGAAAGAGGATGCCCTCCCGGATACCGCTCTCCTCCATGGTCTCATAGACGGCGGAAATAATCTCGCTCATGGTATATTCCGAGATGTCATACTCCTGTCCGCCGTACACCTTATGGGCGATAAAGGGCAGTCCCAGCGCCGACTGGCGGGTATGGTGGGTCATGGAATAGGACACCAGCGCAATCCCCATCTCCTGGGCAATCTGCTCCATGATGGCCGTCTTGCCGATCCCCGGTGCACCCAGCAGGAAAATGGGACGCTGGCGCACCACCGGGATACAGTACTCCCCAAACTCGTCTTTTTTTAAGTAAATATTCACGGAATTTTTGATATATTCCTTAGCCTGTCTGATATTCATAGCCGTCACACATCCCTCTATACATCATCCTCGATCACAACCTTCATACTCCAGGGCGGCACCGGCTGGCGCATCTCATCCTCCTCCAGAAAGGCAAAGATCACGTCATAGCCCGGCATCCGCTCCGGGTAGATCCCATAGCCGTCGGTAAAATAGATCAGCCCTTTCAGGTTCTCAAACTCTCCCTGCTCCAGCAGGCTGTCCACATAGGCAAAGACCGGCCGAAAATCCGTGGCGCCGAAGCCCTGGAGCCTGCCGTGGGCCAGAAATTCCTGAAAATCCTCATCACAGGTGATCTTCGTATCGCTCTGCACCTCATTGTCGCACTGAATAATATGGACATTGATTTTCGTAAAAAAGTTTTCCGATCCCTTTAATAAAGAATAGGTCTTATTCAGAAACGACTTTACCACCGGCCCCCGGCAGGACGCAGAGGTATCCAGGGCAATGACGAACTCCTTTACCTTTTTGGCATCCTTATATTCCAGAGGCTCGATCAGCGGCATATTTCCATAATGCTCCAGCCCGTAGGTATAATAAATATAGTCAAACTCCTCATCATTGACCGACAGATCCTCACCCATGACGGTAAAACGCCGCAGGATAGCGCCGTAATCATACCGGTCCCGGGTGGCCTCCGCCAGATTTTTTTCCAGTCCCGCCGTGTTGGTTCGGTTTCTGGTAAAGGCTTTCAGATCCGCTTTCACACGCTCACTGATCTTCTTCCACTGCTGGGGCGTCATCTGAATCTCCTGTGCCGGCCGCCACAGCTCGTGACTGTCCCGGTAAAACAGCCGGATCAGCTCCTGGTGCTCCCGGGGCGTGATGGGGTTCAGCCGCATATATTTGTAGATCCGCTCCGCCGTCAGAGCGCCCACATCCTCCCGCCAGATCCGCAGCGTCCCTGCTGCCTCCCCGTCGGTATCCACTGTCGCCATGGGAAGTCCCATCTCGATGATGACGCTTTCCACTGCCATATCCGCAGCCAGATCCCACAGCTCCCGCTCCACCTTATCATAGGCAAAGCTGTGATAAAAAATGCAGTGCAGCAGCAGATGCAGCATGCTGCGGGTCACCAGCCGGGGATCCTGCCGGTACAGCTTCAGGATATACCGGGCGTCGTATTGGACGCTGGCACCATTGGTGGCCAGACAGCCTATGGGCCCCTTTTCCTGCCATTCCAGCTGCAGCAGCGCCACATCCAGAAAGCGCAGGGACACCAGAATATTGTCCCGGGCCAGCGTCAGTACCTGCTCCGCCAGCTCTCTGATCTTCAGTTGTTCCTCCGATGCCTGATGCTCTGCCAACTTTCACTCTCCGTTCTGATTCTGTTCAGGTAGCTCTTTTATTCTGCTCCTAAAAAGCAGGATACCCGAATCATTTTCAGTGTAATAGAAAATCCGGAAAATAGCAAGTAAAATCCACCTGAAGCAGCGCTATCTCCTCCGAACACAGATTCATCCGCTGATCTTCCCCGACTTGATAAACGCAAAATATCAAGCCTGACACTAAAATTTATGCTATTCTTAAGATACGACGTCGAAACGATTTATATTATGCTGCTGTGCGCCCCGGCGCACGCTTCTGATCAGAAAGGAACATGGTTTATGGATAATCTGGCTCTGCTGAATCTGGCCTTATGTTATATGGAAGAAAACTTAAGTGAGAACATTACTGCAGAGGATGTGGCCCGGGCCTGCTACTGCTCGCCCTCCAGCCTGCAGAAGCTGTTCCGGCACGTGTCCCATTACTCCGTCAAGGAGTACATCATCAAGCGGCGGCTGACCCGTGCCGCCCGGGATCTGCGGGACCGGCCCCAGGACAGCATTCTGGATATTGCGCTGCGCTACTGCTATCAGAGCAATGAGGCCTTTACCAGAGCCTTTGAAGCCATGTGGAACTGTAGTCCGTCTGCTTACCGCCAGCAGCGGTCCTTTGCAGACCTTTGCCCAAGGCTGAATCCGCCTGGAGAGTATGATTATGGAGACAAGAATATGAGTTGGAAAAGAAATGTAGACATCAGTGAACTGTATGATCTGTTTATGGAACGCCGCAGCTGCTATTTTGTGTGCTGTGACATCAAGTCTCTGATACCCATCAATGAAATTTCCCGCAAGGCAGGGGATCTGGCCATTGCGGAGACGGCTCACCGCATGGAACAGTGCAGTGGGTCCGAGGATCTGATCTTCCGCATCGGCGGGGATGAATTTGCCATGCTGACCGCCAGCGAAGACCCTGCCCATGCCCGGCAGACCGCAGACCGGATCCTGGCTATGAACGGCCAAACCTTTACCTATGAGGACAAAGCGATCCCCTTGAATCTTCATGTCGGTATCACCCGCTTCGACGGACATCCGCTGCGTTATAACGAGTTGTTTGCTTCTCTGCACCAGAGTATCGAGGACAGCAAGCGTTAGCCCCGCCGGATATACGCAAACACCTCCAGCCGGGTAAAGCCCAGCTCCTGCAGCCATGCAACCGAAGCCCGGATATTTTCCTCTGTATTGTAGGACGGTATCCGGGGAATTCGGATATGTACCTGTTCCGGAGAGACAGATGCCGCCAGCAGCTGCAGATTCTCTTTCAGCGGCGGCTGAGGCTGCCCGGTATAGGCCGTATATATCCCCTCATCCATATCCTTGATATCCACAATGTACTCATCCACCACGCCCTGTACCTGTTCCAGCTTCTGCCGGGGCACATGCAGGCTTGTCTCCACGGTCAGGCGCCAGGCCGGGCCGCAGATCTGCCGGAAATCCGTAATAAAGGATGCATGCAGCAGGGACTCCCCGCCGCCGAAGGTCACACCCCCGCCGGTTGCCAGAAAGTACAGATTGTCAATCTTCACTTTTTCGTATAATTGTTCCGGGGTCATCTGCGTACATTTTTTCAGAGTGTCAGGATTCCAGGCGTGGGGGTTGAGACAGAACCTGCACTGCAGGGGACAGCCGTAAGCACCCACCAGCGTCGTCACTCCCTGGCCGTCCGTTGTCAGCCGGTGACGCTCTATACCGAAAACGGGAAGCGTGCCGCTCATGGCAGTTCTTCCCCGGTTTCTTCTATTGCGATATCCCCCGCCAGTTCCGAGGTTGTAAACTCCTCCGCAGACAGGACTTCCCCCGTCTCCGGCTCTGTTTCCGCTTCCCCCGTCTCCTCTGACCCGAAATCCTCTCCGGTTTCTCCCGTTTCCTCCGGCATCATTCCATCGGGGGCATCGGTTTCCTGTTCTCCCTCCGCTTCTTCCGACCATGAATCCAATTCCTGCATATCTCCGGCCAGTTCATCCTGGTCACCGGGAAGACTCGTTGCACCCCCCGTCTCCTCCACTCCAAATCCGGCATTCCGAATGACATCCATCGGGCTGCAGGCAGTCAGTCCTGCGCAGACCGAGGTGGAGATCCCCACCACTGCCACCGCCTTGCCCAGGCCCTGCCGGATTGCCAGCTGCCGTTCCAGATAACGCAGCTCCGACTCACATTTGGGACAGGTTCCCTTGCAGTCCCCCTGATGGGTACACTGGGATACCGCAAAGGGGATATCATTTTCCTCAGCGATCTGCCAGCGGATCTCTTTCAGTGCCTTACATTTTTCTTTCCCTCTCATACTGATACCTCCTGAATGATAATCTCTCTTACTCTAACTGTCAGAAACTTCTGGGGAACCGTTACAAATACATCTGAAATTTCTTAGATTTTTCTTAACTTGTTGCATTACAGCCCTCTCTTGTCGTATAATATAGCTATGAAAAACAGTAAAAAAGGATTATCCATTATTTTCATATTGCTTGGCTGCTGCTGTCTCATCGCCGGAGGCGGACTCCTGCTGCATCACTTTCTGACGGACAGGCAGTCCGAGGAAACCCTGGATGCGCTTCGGACTTCCGCCGAGAGCTACCGGCAGACGCAAATAGCCGCCGAGTCCCCGGAAAGCCTGTCCGAGGTATCTGCCGATGCAGAAGCTGAACCCGCAGAAACACCCACACCCGAGCCCACCGTCACGCCCCAGCCCACGCCGGAGCCCTTGGAAAATCCCTATCAGGACAGTTTTCTGGCCAATGAGGATATGGCGGCCTGGCTGGTGGTACCGGATACCGTGATCGACTATCCCGTAATGTGGACGCCCCGGGATGAGAACTACTATCTCTATCGGGATTTTGAGGGCCGTGACAGCCAGAGCGGTTCCCTGATTCTGGATACCGACAGCTGTGTGGATCCCATGACCACCAACCTGATTATCCATGGCCACAATATGAAGTCCGGGGCTATGTTCGGAGATCTGGACAAGTATAAAGAGGAATCCTACTATCAGGAGCATAAGGAAATGCTGCTGTATACCGAGGACGCCCTGTATACCTACGAGGTGATTGCCGTTTTCCGTTCCCAGGTATATAAAAAGACGGATCAGGTCTTCAAATTTTACCAGTTTTTCCAGGCGGATACCCAGGAGGAATTTGATGACTTCTACGATAATATCAAAGCGCTTTCCCTGTATGACACCGGCGTAACGGCTCAGTTCGGAGACCGTTTTCTGACCCTGTCCACCTGCGCCTATCATGTGGAAAACGGCCGGTTTGTGGTGGTAGCCCGGGAGACCGGATGTGATGCCGCCTACGCCCCTTTCCGCTGATTCCATTGCTTTCTATTGCTGTCCCTGCCTGTGCCAGCAGTACACAGCCAGGCGGATGGCGATGCAAATATTAAATCATAACCAAAAGGAGGTTACAATCATGAAAAGCTTCAAAACCATCGTTTCTCTGCTGACTGTGGCTGCGATGCTGCTTCTGTTTCCCGGTGTGAACGCCCTGCAGGTATCCGCCGACGAGCCTGTCACCTATTCCCTGAAATATGTGGAGGATAAGGGAGAATGGCGTTTCCATGTGGGAGCCTGGGACGATAACAATTCTGGGCACAGAGAGCTGTATTACCTGAAAGAGTCCATCAAGGACGGGGATCAGATCGTTATTGAGGAGGGCAATTATCCGCTGAACCTGGAACTGCCGGTGAACCTGAAAAGCATCACCTTTAATCATTCCGGCAATGCCGTCATTACGGCCAAGAGTACGGAAAATGTCTACGTACTGCGGGACAGCGTGGCCGCTGTCAACGGCGATGTTGTCAATGCCCATGTCTACGACAATGCCGTGGCCAACTTCAACAATAACGTGACCAATCTGTTTATCACCAAAGAGCGCAGCGGGGAACAGACCATTGCCGTAGTCGGCACCGTTGCCTATGTGAAAACCAGTGATGCAGAGAAAGTATACAACGAATTTTACAACTTCCAGGCCGGTTCATTCTATCAGGAGAAAGGTATCCTGAAGACCGATGCCAGCAAGTACAGCACCACTCCCCCCGCAGATACCACCCCTGCACAGACCACTCCTGCCACGCAGCCCGCTGCAGATACTTCGGCAGCCGCTCCCGCCGCTTCCGGCAGCGAATATGACGATGTGCCCAAGACCGGGGAGAGTTTTCTTCCCTATCTGCTGTTGATGGCAGCAGGCGTTTGCTTTGGCAGCGCATATCTGCTGCAGCGAAAAGGGGCGACGCTTCGCAGGGTGAACCCCCGCTGAGACAACCGAATCACAGATACGTCAAAGGGTCAGGCTCGGCAAAGAGTCTGACCCTTTCTTTCCGAATGCTATTGCTGGGAAGATGCCTGTTCCACCAGCTCCGAAAGCGGCCGGAACGTATAACCCATCTCCTCCCATTTTGTCAGCAGTTCATCCATAATTTCCCCATTGGTCTGAGAGGTGCTATGTAACAGCACGATGGCTCCGGGATGAATCCGGGAGGTCAGCTTCTGAAAGGCCTCCTCGTGAGTGGGCTGCTGATCCTGATACCAGTCCACATAGGCTAGACTCCAGAAAAAAGTGGTATAGCCCATCTCCTGTGCCATCTGCAGATTCTCCTTGCTGTACTTCCCCTGGGGCGGCCTGTAGTAAAGGGGCATCTCCTGACCGGTAATCTCCTGATACAGCGCCGCCACATCATCCATCTCCCTGGAAAAAGCGGTTTTATCGGAAATACTGGACATATCGGGGTGGTGATAGGTGTGGTTGCCCACCGTGTGCCCCTCCTCCACCATCCGTTTGACCAGCTCCGGCGCCGTCTCCAGATAATGCCCTACCACAAAAAAGGTGGCGGTGACATTGTGTTTTTTCAATGCATCCAGGATGGGCTCCGTGTTGCCGTTCTCATAGCCTGCATCAAAGGTCAGATAGATCACTTTTTCCTGATCGTTGCCCACATAGTAGGCATTGTACTTTGCCAGCTCTGCCGCCGATACATTTCCGGTGGGCTGTGTCCCCTCTGCGCCGAAACCCAGCCCCCAGTTTTCCGGGGACTCAGCCACAGCCTGGGTAGCTGCCGTATGATGCGTGGCCGCCCCCACTGCCCTCCCCAGTAAAAACATTGCCAGCAGGAACAGTGCGGTCAGCGCTGCCTGGACACAATTCACTTTCTTCCAGTCTATCTTCCTCCAGTGAAAATTTCTGATTCGCTCCAGCATCATAACTCCTGATACTTTTTGTAGCTAATATATGTATTCCGCAGGGAAAAAAGACCTGCCATAGCCCCATGCGTATCAGAAGCTGCCCCATCCCGGCTCACACAATGCCGCTCAGCTCCTGGTACAGCCGCTTGGCATAGCTGTCCGTCATGCCGCAGATAAAATCCGTTACCAGCAGCAGCCGCAGATACAGCTTCTCCTGGGAGCTTTTATCCCGGCTGTAGCAGCGGTAAATGGCCTTATAGTTGTCCGAAATCAACGCCATCAGCTTATTCTGCACTGCCGTCAGCGGCTGATCGCTGTCGTAGGCCACAGCGGCATCCACAAACCTTTCCAGCAGAAATCCCAGAATCGTCTCTGCTGCGATCTCCAGTTTATAGATGGGCTCCGTCGTAAAAGCATACCGATAGGCAATATCTCCCAAGACCCGGGCCATTCTGCCCCCATCCCCTTCGGCCAGCAGCTCCCGGCCATAGGTTCCGGCCATAATCTCCTGATAATGTGCGGCGAATTGCTCCGTGGCACAGGCCAGAAGCTTTCCCTGTACCGTGACGATCCAGTTCTGAACCGCATAGGCCTCGGGGTTTGATACCTGCCGCTCTTTCCCTTTCCGGTATCTGCTCTCCAGGGCATCCACCAGCCGGAAATACTCCTGTCCGGCCTCCGTCTGCCCGCCCAGAGCTTTCAGTTCCTCCACCAGCTGCTGATAGGTAATGCAGCCTTTCTTAAAAGCATCCTCCACATCCGCTGTCTTATAAGCGATATCATCCGCCGCCTCCAGCACAAAAGCCAGCGGATGCCTGCGGCCCTGCGTGCCCAGCGTCTGCTGAATCCGGGCAAACTGCTCCCGCTCCACATAGTAATAGCCCATTTTTTTCGTGCGGACATCCCCGCTGTTTTTATCAATCTCCAGAGAAGACACCGGATATTTGATAATCGTCCCCAGCAGTGCCTGGGTCAGGTTCATACCGTGCTCATCCACCAGATAATGAAGCTTGGTCACCAGACGCAGCGCCTGGGTATTGCCCTCAAACTGATAGAGGTCCGCCTGCATCTGCTCTGTCAGCAGCTCCGTCAGGGGACGGCCCTGATATTGCAGGCGGCTCATGTGCCCACCAAACCA
>JAGANP010000229.1 GCA_017624175.1 Lachnospiraceae bacterium
CACTCGCGCATGTATCAGAACTGCTCTGAACAAAATATACTATACAATAGGATTCCCGGTTTATCAACCGGTATTTTTAAAATATTTTCAAATTGCATCTACAATATGAACAACAGAAAATATCCGGGACGGGAGCTTTTCCCGTCCCGCAAAGCTGTTATATCTGAAAATGTCGGATACTTTCCGCCATACTGTCCGCCACGTTTTTCAGCCTGGCCGCATTGTCCGACACCTGACCGGCACTGTCCACCACCCGTCCTACCGCACTGCTGGTATTCTGCGTACTGTCCGCATTCTGCTGGGCGATCTGGGACAGTTCGGCAACTGCCTGGATCACCTCCTGTCTCGCCCGATCCAGCCGGGCCGTACTCTCCTCGATCTGTCCGATACTGGCCATGGATACATTAATCCCTCTGGTTACCTGGCGGACCACCTCCTCTGTCTCTGTCAGATTCCGGCTCTGGCTGCCGATAATCTCGCTGACCTTACCCATGGTCTCCACGGTTTTATCGGAATTCTCAATCAGTTCCCCGATAATCTCCTCAATCACCTTGCTGGATTCATTGGACTGCTCCGCCAGCTTCTGAATCTGAGAAGCCACCACGGCAAAGCCTCTTCCGGCTTCCCCTGCCCTGGCAGCCTCAATGCTGGCATTTAAGGACAGGAGATTGGTCTCCTCGGCAATCTCCGTAATCATAGCCGCTGCTTCCTTGATCCGCTGCGCCGCTTCGTTGGTGTCATGGGTCTGCTTTTCAATCACGGCAATGGCATTCTCCACCTCCTGATTAATGCTCTGCAGCTCCTCCATGGTAACCGCCGCCTTTTCACTGGATATGCGCATATCCTCCGCATTATCTCCCAGCAGCTGCACTTCCCGGCTTGTCTCCTGAATCCCGTCACCGATCCGGCCGATATTCGCCGAAGCCATCTCCGTATTCTGCGCCTGCTCCCGGGCTCCCTGGGAAATCACATGCATGGCATCCTCCACCCCCTGCATGGCATGGGAGGTATCGCCCGCCATACTGCCCAGCTGACCCGCAGCCTGCAGAATCTCCCGGGTATTATCGCTGATCTGCGCAATGACTCTGGTCAGCTCCGTCTGCAGCAGCTGCAGCGCCCTGGACAGATCTCCGATCTCATCCCGCCGTGCCACAAGCTTCTTATCTGCCTGACCGCTCAGGTTGCCGCCCGCAACGATCTCCACCTGGCGGATGCTCTTGCGCAGAGACGCCGTAATGGACAGAGCCGTCAGCACTGCCACCGCCACTGCGATTGCCATTCCCAGAGAAACCACGGCAATGATGCTGTACAGAATACGGTTTACCGCCTTATCCTTCTCGCTTTTATTGGTTCCTACAAAAATCATACCGATGGGACTGCCGCTATCCCCTTTCTGATACACGGGAATATAATATCCGTAATTGATCACGCCGTCCAGCGATACCGCCTGGCTGAAATATTCCTCTCCGCCCATCAGCACCTTTTCCACGATAGCTTCCCCTGCCGGAGACCCCAGGATCCGGTCACCGCTTTCATCCACAGCGGAGGTCATCACACGCCTGTCCCCATAGAAAAAGGTGACATCCATCCCTGACCGTTCTTTGATATTATCTACCAGAGTCTCCGACCTGGAAATATTATAACCGCCTTTCCAGATATCCCCGTTTTCCGCCTGGAGATATTCCCCTGCATTCTGGTCATAAGCCGCCAGCGTTGCGGCTGCAGTGGCCCGCAGGGACTCCTCCACCTCCTGCAGCAGGGAGCTCCTGACCCCGGTCATTGTAATGATAATTACTGCCAGACCGATCAGAAGCACCGGAGCGATAGCTACCAGCAGAATCTTTTTCTTCATTGTCATCTTCATAGCCATCCTCCTATTCCACCACTTCCACATTCTGATAATACCAGTTGATTCCCCCGGTAATGGTGGCGTCATCCAGCGTTCCGCCCTCCGTGCCGATTGTCTCGCCGGTATTGGTGACCAGTTCCCCGTCAAATACATTATATCCCTCTGTCAGAATCCGCTTCTTTGCCGCATCCACAACCTCCTGTGTTCCCTCTGCACAGAAATCCGCCAGATCGGTAATATCCACCAGACCGTCGCTCAGACCGCCGAAATAATTGCTGCCGTCCCAGCTGCCGTCAATGATGCTCTGCACAGCCTGGGTATAGTAGGCACTCCAGTTCCAGACCACACTGCAAAGACAGCTATCCGGTGTTTCCTTGCTCATGTCGGAATTATATCCCACACCATAGACGCCTCTCTCCTGTGCCATAGTCTGGGGATAAGGCGTATCACAATGCTGGGCCATCACGTCGCAGCCCAGATCCAGCAGCTGGCCGGAAGCCTCCGCCTCCGCCTCGGGATCATACCAGCTGTTAGTGACCTTCACATAGATCACCGCATCCGGGTTCACCTCATATACGCCTATGGCAAAAGCATCAATACCGCCCGTCACCTCGGAATTGCTGGCGTCCATTGCCGCCACATAGCCGATCTTATCCGTCTCGGTCTTCATGCCTGCCACCAGGCCGCTTAAATATCTGGCCTGATAAATCCGTCCGAAATAATTGTTAAAATTCTCCCCGTTGCTCAGATATCCGGTTCCATGGGAAAAGTACAGGTCAGGATACTGCTCTGCCATCTCCGCCGTAGGCTCCATATAGCCCCAGCTGGTGGTAAATATCACATTGCAGCCCTCGTCAATACATTCCTGTATGCCGTCCTTAACCGCCTGGGCATCTCCGTTATCCGGCACAATCTTCCTGATCACCTGATCCTCGGAAAGTCCCAGATTTACCTGCATCCCCTGGATTCCCAGATCATGGGTATATGCATAGCCCGATCCCTCCGCCGGATCGGAAATATGTAAAACACCCACCTTGATCTCTTCCTTGGGAATCCCTCCGGTGTCTTTTCTATCCTCCTGCTGCTCCGCCTGTTCTCCGGAATCCGCCAGCTCTGTCCCGGCAGACCGTCCGCCCGACGCCTGCTCATAGCCCCGGTTAGTGGCCAGATCCTCCACCTCTGCGGCCGTACCGCAGCCCGTAAGCAGAACTGCCGCCAACAGGATACCTGCATATCTGCATCTGTGTCTCATTCTTTCTTTCCTCCCTCGCCATATCGCATAAATCCATGTCCTTTTATGAGTTTTCTGTCAAAATCATCCAAACCGGTTTATAGTATTATTTTACCATGCATGGCGTTCCCTTTCAACAGCAAAAAAACGGCTGACCTCAAATAGTTATCTAAAGTCAGCCGTTTTCCCTGTTTTGTCTATTCCTGCTCCAGACGGTCTGCACATTTGATCCGGTAGATCCTGCGCAGCGCATCATTAATCCTGTCTTCGGAAATCGTGCCGTCCTGTACCGCTGCCAGCACGGCTTCGTAGGCCTCCTGGAAATCCTCCGGCATCAGGATCATGTCACAGCCCGCTTTCAGCGCCATCACCGCCGCCTGGCCGGAGCCGTAATATTCCGAAATTGCTTTCATGTCCATGGCGTCGGTAATAATCACTCCCTGGTATCCCATCTCATTGCGCAGCAGCTCCGTCACCACTGTGCCGGACAGAGAGGCAGGCGTGTTGTCACCGGTAAGCGCCGGAACCGCCGTATGCCCCACCATAATCATCTGTGCTCCCGCATCGATGCAGCTCTGGTATACGGCAAGCTCCTGGCTGCGCAGCTCCTCCTCACTCCGCTCCGACACTGCCAGCCCGTCATGGGTATCTGCCTGTGTACTGCCGCCGCAGGGGAAATGCTTGATGCAGGCGGTTACCCCCTGCTCCTGCAGGCCGTTCATCATATTGACCACATAAGCAGACACCGCCGATGCATCATCGCCATAGGCTCTGGAATCCATCACGCTCTTCTCCACATTGGCCAGATCTGCCACCGGTGCAAAGTCCACATTGATACCGTAATCTGCCAGGCCCGTCCCCAGTCCGGTTCCGGCCTGATAAGCCTGCCCGGCATCTCCGCTCTCTCCGATCTCTGCTGCGGAAGCCTGCTTGTCTGTCAGCCCTGCCGCCGCCAGAGGGCTGATGCTGCCTCCCTCCTCCTCCACGCCGAGGAATATGGGATACTTGCTGTACAGCTCCGTATTATTCAGCATCTCTCTGAACTGCTCCGCATCCTTAATGTTTTTCTTACTATAAATAATACCCCCCACCGCATACTGCGTCAGGGCGTCCTTGGTGCCGTCCCCCGCTTTCACAGCGGTATCCACGCCGGTGATCGCCTCCGGCGTCACGAAAAACAGGCCCGCCACCTTATCCTCTATGGGCATGGCGTCAATCATGGCATTGATGACCTCATCCAGCTTTTCCTCCGGAGTCAGCTCCGGGACCGTCTCCTGGGATTCCGCCTCCTCCTGCGGAGCCTCCAGGCTCTCCTCCTGGGACGCAAACTGCTGCTCCAGCATGGCCTGCTGGCTCTCCTGCTGTTCCAGCGCCGCCTGCCTGGCCTGCTCCTGCCGCCCGGTCATATATTTTACCCCGCAGACTACGCCAAAGCCCACAAGAGCGATCATGACAAGCACAGCAGCATATGCCAGTATCTGATTCCTCTGTCTTCTCTTCCGCCGGATCTCCCGCCGCTGCTGTAATTTATCCTGCTGATTCTCCATCTGCTTCCAAAACCTTTCTGCTTAAATCCAACACCCTTAACAAACGTCTATAGTATACCTTATCATACATCTTTTTTCTACAGGAAAATACAATTTTCCAGAAAATTAAGAAAAACAAATAAAGAGAGCGCACCAAACCAGTTTCTTGATGCGCCCTCTCAGACTATTTCGTCCATTGGACTTTACCTCCGTATTGTATTTTTGATTCCATTCATCATTAGTGCATTGGACCTTCCTCCTGTGTTTATTTTGGAATCTGTTGCTGTATCTCTTTTGTATGATTTTATTATAGCAGATATCTTTCATTTGTCAACACATTTTTATAAAATTCTTTAAATTTTTTATTTATTTTCCAATTATGTCCATATTATTACATATAATTCCATTTTGTGGCATATTTTCTGTCTGCATTTTTCCGGAAAATTCCGTAAAAACAGCCCCCGCCATTACCGGCAGAGGCTGTCTCATTCCTTTACAGCTGTGCAATTACAAAGATATCATAGATGGCCCTGATGGCAGTCTCAAAGTCCTCATTGGCCACACCGATGATGATATTCAGCTCGGAGGAACCCTGATCGATCATCTTCACATTGACATTGTTATGTGCCAGTGCGGAGAAGATTCGGCCCGCCGTGCCTCTGGTGGACTTCATTCCCCGTCCTACCACAGCGATCAGCGCCAGATCGGACTCGATCTCGATGGAATCCGGCTCCGCCAGGCGGTGGATCGCCGCCACCACCTTCTGTTCCTTATGCATGAATTCATCCTGATGGACAAAAACCGTCATGGTATCGATGCCGGAGGGCACATGCTCAAAGGATATGCCGCTGTCCTCAAAGGCCTGCAGCACTCTGCGGCCGAAGCCGATCTCGGAATTCATCATATCCTTTTCAATATTGACGGAGCAGAAGCCTTTCTTTCCGGCAATGCCCGTGATCACATACCGGGGCTTCTGACAGGTGCTGCCCACGATCCAGGTACCGTTATCCTCGGGGGCATTGGTATTGCGGATATTGATGGGAATCCCCTGCTGGCGCACCGGGAAGATCGCATCCTCATGAAGCACGGTCGCTCCCATATACGCCAGCTCCCGCAGCTCCCGATAGGTAATCACATCTATAGCCTCGGGATGATCTATGATCCGGGGATCTGCAATCAGGAAACCGGATACATCGGTCCAGTTTTCATACACATCCGCCTTTACGGCTTTCGACACAATGGAACCGGTAATATCGGATCCCCCTCTGGAAAAGGTCTTTACGGAGCCATCGGGCATTGCGCCGTAAAATCCGGGAACCACTGCCGCCTCACAGTCTGCCAGGCGGGTGGAAAGCACTTCGTTGGTCTTCTCCCCGTCAAACTCGCCCTTTTCGTCAAAAAAGATCACTTCCGCAGCATCAATAAAGGTATAGCCCAGGTACTCGGCCATAATAATACCGTTGAGATACTCTCCTCTGGATGCGGCATAATTGCTGCCGGCCTTTTCCCGGAAATTCTTCGCAATGATTTCAAACTCCTGATCCAGAGACAGGGATAACTCCAGCCCGTCAATGATCTCCTGGTAGCGGGTCCTGATCGCCTGCAGCTCCGCTCTGAAATCCTGATCCGCTTCTGCCAGGGCATAGCAGGCGTACAGCATATCGGTGACCTTGGTATCCTTACTGTCACGCTTGCCGGGAGCGGAGGGTACCACAAACTTCCTCTCCGCATCCGCATGGATAATATTGCCCACCTTTTTAAACTGCTCGGCGCTTGCCAGAGAGCTTCCACCGAATTTCACTACCTTTTTCATGTCTCCCGTTTATCCTTCTTTCCTCTGATCTATTCTATATTATTCGTATTTACGCTTCCAGACGAATCCGGCTCAGCACCTTATCGCCCAGCGCTTCCAGTCTGGCTGCAAATTCTTTTTCTTTCATCGGCTGTGTAAAATAGCCGCAGTCCTGATCCCGGCCCTCTGCCGCAATCCGCTCTGCACCGGGGAACGCAGCCTCCACATCCGCTGCGGCCTCCGCCTTAGCCCTTACAAAAAAGGCTCTCTCCACGTCTCCGATATCCACCATTTTGGCTGCCTCCCGACTCCAGACGCACATGATGGTCTTGCCCTGATGTCTTGCGCAGTCCACCACATCGGATACCACGGCGCTGGCGGTGGGCAGCTTGCCCGCACCCTTTCCGTAATACATGGAATCGCCCAGCATATTTCCTCTGACGCACACCGCATTGAACACGCCGCTGACCATATACAGCGGATTCTCCGGGCTGATCATACAGGGCGCCACCATAGCCAAGGTGCCGTCTGGCGTATCCTTGCTCATGGCCAGCAGCTTGATGGATCTGCCTGCCGCCCGGGCATAGACAAAATCGTCGGCCGTAATCCGGGAGATGCCCTCCGTATAAATATTTTCAGAGGATACATTCTGACCGGTCATCAGAGAGGACAGGATCGCAATCTTGCGGCATGCGTCATAGCCCTCGATATCCGCCTCGGGATTGCGCTCCGCATAGCCCTTCTCCTGAGCCCGCTTCAAAGTGGCGTCAAAATCTGCGCCCTCCTTCTCCATCTTGGTCAGGATATAATTGGTCGTACCATTCAGGATACCGGTAATGGCTTCGATCTTTTCCGCCGTCAGGGAATAATTCAGCGGACGGATAATCGGGATACCGCCGCCCACGCTGGCTTCAAACAGATAATTGCAGCTGTGTTCCCGGGCGATCTGCAGCAGCTCCGGTCCATGGCTGGCCACCAGCTCCTTGTTGGAGGTACAGACGCTTTTACCCTTTAAAAGCGCCGATTTGGTAAAATCATATGCGGGCTTCACGCCGCCCATGGTCTCACAGATGATGGACACTTCCGGGTCGTCTAAAATGATATTTACATCATGAACCACCTTATGCTCGTAGGGGTCCCCCGGAAAATCCCGCAGATCCAGTATATATTTGATCTCCAGCTCTGCCGCAGACTTCTTATTGACCATCTCCTTATTCTTTTCGATCACTTCCACCACACCGCTTCCCACAGTGCCATATCCCAGTATTGCTATGTATATCATATTTTCCCTTTCCATGCATATCTGCACTTCCGATACTGCACTAATCCGTATTACCGCTTTTTGCCTGCGCATATCATGTCCGCACTGCCATGCCGTCCTTTACTCCTTTGCCAGGATCTTCACATGGCGGACGCCCCTCTGGTTCTCCAGCTCCTGGATCATCCGGGATACATCCCCGGTGGTCTGCAGCACCTGGATACTGATGCTTAAGGATGCAACGCCATTGATCGGAATACTCTGATGGATCGTCAGGATATTCCCCCGGAACTCTGCGATGATCTTCAGCACATCCGACAGCAGCCCCGGTTCATCATCCATCTGAAAGGTCAGCGTAATCGTGGTGCCCTGGGCATTGTCATGAAATTCAAAAATGTCATCCTTGTATTTGTAAAAAGAACTCCGGCTGATGCCCACGGCATCCACCGCATCCTGTATGGTGTCCGCCCTCTCTGATTCCAGAAGACTTTTTGCTTCCACCACTTTCAAAAGCACCTCCGGAATCGCTTTGCGGCGCACCACATAGTACTTGGCGTTATCTTTCATGATGTATTTCTCCTGCGTACATTTGTGCGTCAACGAAAGATATTTTAACACGGACTTTTCCTGAACGCAAGTCCTTTTTTCAAAAAACAGGGGTATTATTCCACAAAAATTACGTTGTAATCATCCACAAGGTCAGACAGCACCACATAAATATGCTGCAGGCCGCCCAGGTATTCCCGGGAGGGATCCTCATAAGGTACGCCGCTCTCCACCTGCCTGATCATCCATTCAAAAGCTTGTAAAAGGCTGTTCCATTTTCCCGGATATACCTGACGGTCTGACAGGGACTCCGTCATCAGCTGGTTGTTGTCGCTGACGGCCTCGTCATAGGCAGCGGCTGTAGCCTGCAGTTCCTCAAACAGCGGATAGATCGGCGTCAGATCCAGTTCTGTCAGGTTGTAATCATCAATGCCCTGTTCATAGATTTCGTCCAGAATCTGAGAGGAAACCGTCAGCATATGGCTGAAATTATAGATGATCAGCCGTCCCTCCTCCAGCATTTTCGCTTCCTCGCTTGCGCTGCGCTGATCTGCTACCAGATCGACTTCATCCAGAAAGGTATACGCATAACCGGTAAATTCATCCAGACAGGCCATCAGCCGTGCATGATTCTCCTTAGGCTGCTGATACTGATTCTGTTCGTAGGTATATTCCGAGTCATCGATGGCATTAAAGGTCTCCATGATCTCCCGCATGGACGGCAGCATTTCCTCCGCCAGCCCATCCAGCGTTTCATATGCCGGATCCTGCCTGCATACCGCTTCCGCATCATCCAGAATATCCGTATTCAGCCAGGCAATCCCATAGCCATAGCTGTACTCCGCATCTTCCCTGAACTGAAAATCTTCTGCGGTATCCACAACCAGGAAATAATTGGTGATATTGCTCAGGACTTCCACCACCGTATTGTTCAGATCCACATAGATATTATATTTAATTATATCCATGGTCTCTTCATCCGGCACGAAAGGGTTCTCATACCCGGCAGCATCCTCAGAGGCACCCTCCTGATCTGCATTCTCCCCGCCGTCACTGCTTTCCTGGCTACTCTCCTCCTGCAGGCTGTCTTCCCTGACATAACCCTCCATATCCAGGCCCCGATCCACAGCGCCGCCCACCTGAACGCCCATGCCGCAGCCGGACATTCCCAGAGCTGCGGCACAGGCCAGAGGCAGAATGATATCTCTTTTTTTCCGTTTTTTCATCCGATATCCCCGCATAACCGGACACTCCTTAGAGCAGCGGATACTTGTCGGTCAGGCTCTGTACGATGGCTCTTGCCTCGGGAACCTTTTCCTCGCCGCCCTTAATCACCATGGCAATAGCCTCGGCGATCCGATCCATATCCTCCGTATTCATGCCCCGGGAGGTAACAGCCGGAGTACCCAGCCGCACGCCGCTAGTCACGAAAGGAGACTGGGGATCATTGGGGATCGTGTTTTTATTACAGGTAATATGCGCTGCATCCAGAAGCTTCTCCACCGCCTTGCCGGTCAGGCCGAAGTTGGTCAGATCCACCAGCATCAGGTGATTGTCCGTACCGCCGGATACGATCTTGATGCCCCGGCTCATCAGGCCGCTGCACAGTGCCTGAGCATTGTCAATGATCCCTTTCTGGTATGCCTTGAACTCATCCGTGAGCGCCTCCTTAAAGCACACTGCCTTGGCAGCGATCACATGCATCAGCGGGCCGCCCTGGATACCGGGGAAGATTGCCTTATTGAAATTAAACTTATCAGCTGCCTCCTGATTGCACAGGATCAGGCCGCCTCTGGGGCCTCTCAGGGTCTTATGGGTGGTGGTGGTCACCACATCCGCATAGGGAATCGGACTGGGATGCAGTCCGGCTGCCACCAGACCCGCAATATGCGCCATATCCACCATCAGCACTGCGCCTACCTCGTCAGCTACCTCACGGAATTTCTTGAAATCTATGGTTCTGGCATAAGCGGATGCGCCTGCAATGATCATCTTCGGCTTGGCCTCCAGAGCGATCTCACGCAGCTTATCATAGTCGATGAAGCCGTCGTCATTGACGCCGTAAGGGACAATGTGGAAATATTTTCCCGACATATTTACCGGGCTGCCATGGGTCAGATGTCCGCCGTGATCCAGGTTCATGCCCATGATCGTATCCCCGGGCTTGCATACGGCAAACTGTACTGCCATATTGGCCTGGGCACCGGAATGGGGCTGCACATTGGCGTAGTCGCAGCCAAAGAGCTCCTTGGCTCTCTCAATCGCCAGATTCTCCACCACATCCACGCATTCACATCCGCCGTAATATCTCTTTCCCGGATATCCCTCTGCGTACTTATTGGTCAGGGGGCTGCCCATGGCTGCCATCACAGCCTTGCTCACCCAGTTCTCCGATGCGATCAGCTCAATATGGCTGTTCTGTCTGGCCTGCTCATCCTCAATCGCCTGCGCAATCTCCGGATCCACGCCTCTCACTTCATCTAATGAATACATACGTTCTCCTCCTGCTCCTGTTTTTTGTCATTTTTATGGTAAAATGAAAATACACCTAGAAGTATACCATATATGCGCAGGTTTGCAAGAAGTTTCTGGTAAAGATGAGCGTTTTTGGGGGATTGTACAGCCTCCAACCCTGTGCTAAAATAAATCTGAATAAATCTTACCTATGGAGAAAATTATGTACCATTTCATTTTAAACCCGGTTTCCCGCTCCGGTAAAAGCCGGAAGCTGTGGGATACCGTGATTGCGCCTTATCTCGAAGCGGCAGGGACGCCCTACGCCGTACATTTTTCCGAAAAAGCAGGGGATATCACCCGGCTTACGGCCAAAATAGCCTCCGAGGCTTCCGATACACCGCACCGCATTGTCATCTTAGGCGGAGACGGCACCCTGGATGAAGCCCTGCAGGGGATCCCCGATCTCAACCGTGTAGTGCTGGGATATATTCCCATCGGCTCCGGCAATGACTTTACCCGGGATATGCCGATTCCCAGGGATCCGCTGAAAGCGCTCCGGCTCATCCTGGAGGCGGAGGGAACCACTGCCGTGGATATCGGCACTACCGCCTATGCGGACGGCACCTGGCACCGCTTTATCGTCAGCAGCGGCATCGGTTTCGATGCGGCGGTCTGCGAGGAGACCAACCGCTCGGATATGAAAGGCTTTCTGAACCGGATCGGCTTAGGCAAGCTGACCTATCTGGGCATCGCCTTAAAGCAGCTTTTTGCCAGCAGGGCGGTATCCTGCCAGATCCGCTTAGACGACGGGGAGCCGGTGTCTGTGAGCCGGATCCTGTTTGTTGCCTTTATGAACCATATGTATGAAGGCGGCGGCTTTAAATTTGCCCCCAGTGCAGACTATCGGGACGGCATGCTGGACCTCTGTGTGGTGGGGGATCTGCCCAAGGCGCTGATCCTGGTGGCACTGCCCACAGCCTTTTTGGGAAAACATTACATTTTTCGGGGTATCACTCCTTACCGTGCCCGGAAAGTGGAGATAAGCACCTCCACACCGCTGTGGGTACATACGGACGGAGAAGTGACCAGGCGCAGCGATCATCTGACCATTACCTGCCAGAAACAGGCGCTGCAGATGTATATCTAAAGAAAACCTTAAGATTATTTGTATTTTCTTAATTTTAAATTTTTCCTCTTGCAAAAGAAAAAGTTTGCGCTATACTTAATGAAAGTTACTGCTGTCACAGAAAAAAATCAGGATATTGATACGGCGACATATGCAAAACCGGATTTGGGCCCGACCCGGACTCCAGGTTTGCAAGAGGTAAAGATATGAGAAAATTGAGAAATTTTTATGAAAGCTATAAGCATGGTATTCCGCTGATTATTTACGGGATCATCTATATGACCTGGTTCTGTTATCTGGAAAAAACCGTGACCAGACATTACCATGTCATTCACATGGCCATTGATGACCGCATTCCATTCTGTGAGATATTTATTATCCCCTACTTCCTGTGGTTTGTATATGTAAGCGCTGTGGTGGTGTACCTCTTTTTCCGGAACAAGGCCGATTACCGGCGGGCCTGCATATTTCTGTTCACCGGCATGACGGTCTTTCTGATCGTATCCACTCTGTGGCCCAACGGACATCACCTGCGGCCCTATACAATGCCCCGGGACAATGTGTTTACGAAGATGGTGGCTTATCTGTGGCGGACGGATACGCCTACGAACCTGTGGCCCAGCATCCACGTGTACAATTCCATCGGCGCCCATGTGGCACTGTGCCGCTGTTCCCAGCTGGGACAGAAAAAGTGGCTGCGCACCTCCTCTCTGGTTCTGTGCGTTTCCATTATCCTGTCCACCATGTTCCTCAAGCAGCATTCCATGTTCGATGTGCTGACCGCTTTCGGCATGGCCGCAGTCATGTATGTGCTGGTGTACCGCAGAGATCTGATTGCCAATCTGAAAGGAATGCCCCGCAAACGGGATTCCAGGCCCCAGACCCAGAACTAAAAGAATTTCGGGGAGTAAACCGCAGATATGGTTTACTCCCCTTTTTCATGCTTCCGGTTAATTGAACTTAAAAATTTTCTGACAGATATGGTAAGCATCCACCGCCAGTTTCCGGCCGCCCCGGCCCGGCAGATTCATGGTGGCGCCCATGATGCCCCGGCGCATGCTTCCAAACAGCTTCTTATCCTTGTTCTTTAAATACTCCCACAGCTCTTTTTTCATCGCCAGATGCTCCTCCGTGCCGGAGCGGAGCAGCAGCACACTGGATACGGTGGTAATAATTTCCAGATAATTATACATATACTGATACAGACGCTTCTGGGGGCTGATCTCCCGGGCATGCTCCGTAAAATAATCAATCATCAGCTTGTTTACTCGGATCTGCTGGTCAATGCGGGAAATCATAACACTCTCGTTCACGGACTGATCCTCCCGGCCGATATAGTACCGGTAGAAATTCACGTCCAGATAATACATATTTTTTACATAGGGCAGCGGCTCAAAGACATAGAGATTATCCACATAAAAGGTGTGCCGGGGCAGCTGCAGGCCGCATTCCTTCAGCAGCTTGGTGCGGAAAATCACCGAGTGCATCAGGATATAATGCCCTTTGGCAAAATGACGGCAGTCCTCCCAGCCAAAGAGCTGGTTCTCCGGGAGGATGTGCCGGTAGTTCATGACCTTTTTGCGCTTTTCTCCCTCTTTATCATAGATAAAATTGCAGATCAGCATATCCAGCACATTATCTATGCCGGTCTGCTCCCGCAGGGTCTGCAGCACTTTCCTGTAGGCGTCCTCTTTCACATAATCGTCACTGTCCACCACCTTGAAATACAGTCCGGTGGCGTTTTCGATCCCCGTATTCACCGCAGCGCCGTGACCGCCGTTCTCCTGATGCACCGCCTTGACGATAGTAGGATATTTTGCAGCATACTCATCGGCGATCTGGGCCGTGCGGTCCTTTGCGGAGCCGTCATCCACCACGATAATCTCCACATCCTCGCCGCCGGGCAGCAGGGATTCAATACATTTCCGCATATAATTCTCGGAATTATAGCAGGGTATGGCTATTGATAAAAGCTTCATATGGTTTTACTCCTGTTCTGTGTTCTCCAATCTCTCTTTTCCCTGGCGGATGTGCAGATAGGGCACATAAGCCGCAAAGGCTGAGGGGATCGGGTAATTCTCTCTGGTCTCCTCCGGTTCCACATACAGCCAGCCCGCCGTCCGGGGACTGCTGCCCTTGGGTTCCAGTTCATCCACCCGGATCATATACCCCCGCATATGCCATTCCTTATGGGTAAAAATATGCTTACTGTCCTCCAACTGCCGGATCCTGAGGATCTTCAGCCCACTTTCCGACAGATAGCGGATGACCTCCTGGGCTGTCTGGTATCCCTCCAGACTGGGCAGCTCGTACATCCCTGCCAGCAGTCCCCGGGCAGGGCGCTTATGCAGTACCGCACGGCTGCTGTCCTGGATGACCAGCACCGTCTTTTCCTCCACGGTACGGCCTCTCTTCGCCGCCTTTTTCGGGTACTCCTCTTCGCACTGCCGGTCATGGGCCATACAGAGCCGGTTTAGGGGACATTCTTCACAGTGGGGCTTTCCATGGGGAATGCAGACGAGAGCGCCGATCTCCATCATGGCCTGGTTAAAATCCCCGGGCCGGGACTTACTCATGGTCTCCCGCAGTTCCCGCTCCACCCGCTGTTTTACCTTCGGCTCGGTGATCTCCTCCGCATCCATACGCAGCCGGGACAATACCCGCAGCACATTGCCGTCCACCGCCGGTTCCCTCTTTCCATAGGCGATAGAAGCAATGGCTCCGGCGGTATAGCTGCCGATACCTTTCAGCCGCAGCAGCGCATCAAAGGTATCCGGCATCCGTCCCCCGTGCTGCTCCATGATCTGCCGGGCAGCCGCCTGCAGATTGCGCACCCGGGAATAATACCCAAGCCCCTCCCAGAGCTTCAGCAGCCGTTCCTCCGGGGCTGCGGCCAGGCTGGGAATATCCGGCAGCGCCTCCATAAAACGGCTGTAATAGGGCTTTACCGCCTCCACCCGGGTCTGTTGGAGCATGATCTCCGATACCCACACATGGTAGGGCGTAGGATCCTCCCGCCAGGGCAGGATTCTTCTATTGCTATCATACCACTCCAGCAAAGGCTCTGCAATCGCTGACAGCTCTCCCTTTCTTATATTTTCCTTAAGATTCTCTAAAGCATATACGGGTACTTCATCCGCTATCCGCAGGCTGTCCGGCGTCACCCGGCAGTCATAGGCCAGGATCCGTACCCCGGCCCGGGCGGCCCGCTGCAAGGCTGCGGCAAATTCCGGATGGGTAACGGCATTGGGAATCAGGTGATCCACCCCTTTCATCTGGATCACAAAGAGAATATAGGCCAGATAGCCCTCCTGCCTGGCCCGGATCAGCTCCTCCACATGCTTCACCGCCCGTTCCGAGGGGGCGTCCGGGAAGCGGGCCTCCCCACTTTCCTCCAGGGTTACCCCCTTGACCTCCATGAAAATCCTGTCCGTGGCCGTTTCGAGATAGAAGTCAAACCGGGAGCTGCCGTAGACAGTCTCCGGCTTCACCGTCACCAGCTCCGGTAACAGCTGCTTTTCCTGCAGCCATTCCAGCACCACCCTGTTGGGCGCCTGGGAATCCATATTGACGATACGCCCCTCTTTCTCCACCGCAATCAGGTCATAAGCCGTGCTGCGGTTCGGACTTTCGCTGTGTTCCAGGTAGACCGCTGCCCCGGGCGTCAGCAGCTCCCTGCATCTGCCGGTATTTTTTACATGGACTTTCTCTCTCTGTCCGCCGATATCCACATAGGCAATAAAACGATTGGGGCGCTCAATAAAACGCCCCTCCACAATGTTCTGATATTTCATACTGCTCCTTGTCTATCTCAACCGCTTGCTCTCAAAGCGTTCTTTCATCAGCAGGCACTGCTTCAGCTCCTCATAGCGCTGCTCCACATCATCGCCCTCCACCTCAATGTCACAGCACAGGGACATGGTGGTGATCATCTCATTGGTAATCCGGTGGTGCAGGGCTGCCAGCACGTTCAGCCTCTCCTCATAGGTATTGGCATCCAGGAATTCCAGCACCAGCGGATCCAGTCCCGGTTCCTCCGGCTCCGATACTTGCCGCTCCGGCTCTGCCGCCACCGCAGCCGCCCCGGGGTCTGTGTCATTCCCGCCGCCGGCAACGCACTGCCGCTGTGCATCCGGCCCCTGCAGCTGGAACCGGAACTCCTGCTGCGCATCGGGATACTTTTCCCGGTCCACCGGGCTGACAAACATCTCCAGAGGTCTGGCGTAGATCTGAAACCCGCCGTACAGGGCCTGATAGATCACCAGCTGCTCCCCCGTCTCCGTATGCTCCGCAATGGCCATCACCTGATACAGCTCTCCCTTAAAATGCCTGTATATCTCCTGTGCCCTGGGTATAAATCTCTCTGCCATCTCTCTGTCTCTGCCTCCTGACTGATCCGTTACCGCAGCTGCTGTGCCGTAAAGCTGCTGCCCGACGCATAAAATCCCATATCCTCCAGCTGTCCCAGCAGTTCTGCCAGTTCCTCATCCTCCAGCTGATCCATGACCCTGTGATGCACCAGGATCGTGTAGCTGCGCTGTCCCTCACTGTCTACGACACGGCTTAAGGTCACGCCGCTGTTGCGGTACCCCTGCCGGTCCAGAAAGCTTCTCACCTGGCCGATATATTCCCGCTCCAGCTGCTCATAGTATTCCTCCTGTGCCCTGAGTGTATCCGCTGCCTGACTTTGGATGCTCCCGGTGATAAACAGAACCGCCGCCATCACGATCCCC
>JAGANP010000230.1 GCA_017624175.1 Lachnospiraceae bacterium
CCGCTACCGGCAGTTTGTTCTGGACTGGCACTATTTCCTGAATGACGTGGAGGAGAAGCTGAAAGCCCTGCCGGAGATGGCCCGCCAGTGGGATACGCTGATCCTGCAGGGCTTTTACCTGACTGCCTATGGAGCGGAGGAGGATTTCTATTCCCAGTTTCAGAAGCGGCTGCAGATCTACAGACGGATCATCAGCGGCGATCATCAGACCAATTAAAAAAGGCTATGGACAACTGATGCAGAATATTGTAAAATATAATTGCATTATTGCATGTTGCGTTAAAATGTAAGCGTTTACATAACTCGAATAACAAGGAGAAAACGAATGACAACGAGGGAATGCTATGAATTGATGGGCGCAGATTACGAGAACGTGCTGGAACGTCTGATGACCGAGAAGCTGGTCAGGAAGTTCCTGTATAAGTTTGCGGATGCAGGGGATATGGAGGAACTGAAAACTTCTCTGGCTGCGGGGGACTACAGCACGGCGTTCCGCATGTCGCATAACCTGAAAGGGGTATGTGCGAATCTGGGCATTACCAGGCTGTGCGCCTCCAGCTCCGAGCTCTGCGAAGAGCTTCGGGACGGCAATTATACCGATAAGGTGGAGCCCCTTTTCGCTGCGGTGACGGCGGATTATGAGGAGACGATAGCGGCAATTAAGGAGCTGCAGGCCCAGGAGAGTCAGCAGTAGAAAGGTTTGGTAAGCAGTATGCGGAACACAGTCCTGGTAGTGGATGATATGGAGATCAACCGGGAGATCCTGACGGAGATCCTGAGCGAAGAATATGAAGTAAAGCTTGCAGAAAACGGCCGCAAAGCCCTGGAGATGATTCAGGAGATGCAGGGTGAGCTGGCGGTGATCCTGCTGGATCTGATGATGCCCGAGGTGGACGGCTTTGCCGTGCTGGAGGTCATGCAGAAAACAGGCTGGATCGAAAAGATCCCGGTGCTGATCATCAGCAGTGAAACTTCCCTCAAGGCGGAGAAGAGATGCTTTGAGTACGGAATCTCCGATTTTATCCGAAAGCCCTTTGATAATATTCTGATCAAAAAGAGAGTAAAAAATATTGTCAGCCTGTTCCAGTACCAGAGAGAGCTGGAGCAGAAAGTGGAGGAGCAGACCATGACGCTGCGCAAGCAGTATAAGCTGCTGCAGCTCCAGGCGGATAAGCTGAAAAAAAGCACAGCAATATCATTGAGATTCTGGGTACCGTGGTGGAGTGCCGTGACTTTGAGAGCGGCGAGCATATCAACCGGGTCAAGGGATATACCCGGATTCTGGCGGAGCGTCTGGCGGCGGATTATCCGGAGTATGGACTGACCCCGGAGCGGATTGAAGTCATTGTCTCCGCCAGCGCACTGCATGACGTGGGGAAGATTGCCATACCGGACAATATTCTGTTAAAGCCCGGCAAGCTGACGCCGGAGGAGTTTGAGTGCATGAAGTCCCATACCACCAGGGGCAGCGAGATTCTGCAGAATATCAAGGATGTGTGGGATGAGGAGTATTCCCGGGTCAGCTATGAGATCTGCAGGCATCATCATGAAAAGTACGATGGCCGGGGGTATCCCGACGGCCTGGCGGGGGATGCTATCCCGATCTCTGCCCAGATCGTTTCCATTGCAGACGTCTATGATGCCCTGGTAAACGAGAGGGTGTACAAGGACGCTTTTTCCAAGGAGCAGGCATTCCATATGATCATCAACGGGGAATGCGGCATGTTCAATCCCAAGCTGCTGGAGTGCTTCCGCAGGGAGCGCAAAGCCTTTGAGGAATTGAAAACCAGATATGACAGCATGGCGTAACCGCCCTGCCCAAAAAAGGATGACCATCGGACATAGCTGCCTGCGCACAATGACCGGTGGTTTTTTAAAACTTAAGATTTAGTTAAGCCGGTTGCTTTTCCGCAGCAATATCGTATATACTAAAAGGGGTTGCAGCATTTGGAGAAACAGGCAAAGGACAGGTTGAAGCGATGATAAATGCAGAGAAGACAGAGCGGAGAGGACAGGCCGGGAGTGCCCATGAAAAAGTACAGGAGGTGCTGCAGGAGGTACAAAGGGCGGTAAAGGGGAAAGACAGCTGTGTGGAGAAAGCCTTTGCCGCCATACTGGCAGGGGGGCATATTCTGATTGAGGACGTGCCCGGCGTGGGGAAGACCACCCTGGCAGTGGCCTTTTCCCGGGCTATGGCCCTGGAAAACCAGAGAGTGCAGTTTACGCCGGATGTACAGCCCTCGGATATCCTGGGCTTTTCCATGTATCATAAGGATAAGGGAGCCTTTTCCTATCATCCGGGCCCCGTGATGTGCAATCTGTTCCTGGCGGACGAGATCAACAGAACCTCCCCCAAGACCCAGTCAGCCCTGCTGGAGGTGATGGAGGAGGGGTGTGTGACCGTGGACGGCGAGAGCCACCCGGTTCCCAGCCCCTTTATCGTAATTGCCACGCAGAATCCCAAGGGCAGTGCGGGCACCCAGCTGCTGCCGGATTCCCAGCTGGACCGTTTCATGATCAGAATGCGTATGGGATATCCCAGCATGGAGGATGAAATCGAGATAGCCAGAGGAAAAAGCGGCCGTATGCCCGCCCCGGAGATCTGCCAGGTGCTGACAGCCCGGGAGCTGCAGGGGCTCCAGAGCCTGACGGAGCGGGTCTTTGTCCATGACAATATCTATAAATATATTGTGCGTCTGGCGGAGGCCACCCGGAACAATGGCTATGTGGAGCTGGGAATCAGCCCCCGGGGCACGATCGCCTGCACCCGCATGGCCAGAGCCAGAGCCTTTATTCAGGGCAGGAGCTATGTGATTCCGGAGGACGTGGTGACAGTGTTCCCGGATGTGGCGGGGCATCGGCTTCGGCTGAACACCAAGGCTCGGGTGGCGCATGTCAGCGAAGAGGCGGTATTGGAACAGATTCTGCAGCAGGAGAAACAGCCGGTTTCTTTCCTGAAGCATTCGGATTAGGCCATGGGAAGAAGCGGAAATGCAGGGATGAGGATATGATACGTTATCTGTGGGCGCTGCTCCTGATGGGAGTGACCTTTTATATTGCATCCATATACGGAAGTACCACGATTGCGCTGCTTGGCTGTGTACAGGCCTTTCTTATGGTACTTTCCTTTCTGTATCTGCTGTATGAAAAGCGGAGCCTTCGGGTGACTCTGGAGCGGCCGGCGGCCATGGCGGATCAGGGACAGCCGGTGCTGCTGCAGGTTCGGGGGAGAATGCGTTACAGAGGGTGCTATGGCCGTCTGCGGGTACGGGTGACCGTGCGGGGGGAGGGCGGCAGCCGGAAAAAATGGCTGCGGGCAGAAGCTTCGGAAAACGGAGCCCTCCGGGAAATGGAGAGCCTGATGACGGTAGAGCAGGCGGGCTTTTATGAGATCGGGCTGGATCGTCTGCGAATCTATGATATGACGGGACTGTTTTACTTAAGCTGTACCGGAAAGGTGCGGAGAGAGAAAGCGGCGCTGACGGTGCTGCCCCGTATCTGTCCCGTGGGGATCCGGCTGTCGGAGGCGGTGATCCATTTTGCAGGGGAGGCAGAAGTGTACGATACCCTGCACAGCGGGGAGGATGCCAGTGAGGTGCATAATCTGCGGCCCTATCAGAAGGGGGACAAGCTGCAGAATATCCACTGGAAGATCAGCGCCAAATCTCAGGAACTGATGGTCAGGGAGAACAGCAGACCAAAGGGGTGTCCGGTGGTGCTGCTGGTGGAAAATACAGGCGGCAGGGA
>JAGANP010000231.1 GCA_017624175.1 Lachnospiraceae bacterium
TCCTCGAAATACAGCGTGATTTCCGTGTAGTCCCGGAAATAAATCCGGTCGGCCGAGAGTTCATATTTGCTCAGAAGCTTGGTCAGATCCATGATCTCCGCAAAGATATCCTCCCGCTCCACCGGCAGCTTCTGTCCCAGCGTACAGGAAGCAAACTGCAGGCCGGTGATCTGGGGAACTCCCTCGGTCTTGATCTGGGAGCTCTCCACCACATAGCCGTCCCTGTCGAAATACATATAGCTGTCCATGTATTCCACATATCCCGCCAGAGCTTTCTCATAAACAATGATCTTAATGGTATCCGGCGCCAGGATGGATACATCCATAACGTCCACAAAGGGCACATTCTCAATCCCCTTGTTTTTGTATTTCAGGGACAGATACAGAGAATTATTCCCCAGGGGGCCCTCCATGACAATGTCCTGGATTTCCTCCTGGGTGTAATGGATATTTCCCTCCACGTATACATTTTTAATGGTATAGGTGCTGAGCACATAATAGGCCGCCCCCAGCACCACCGCCAGAACTGCGCACAGAACCAGCACTCTCAGCAGCCAGTTCTTCTTTTTTTTCTGCTTATATCTATACACTGTGGATCCGCACTCCTAACTCTCTTAAGTCTTTGCAGATATTTTCATAGCCTCTCTCAATATATTCGCAGCCGGTGACCACCGTCTCCCCCTCTGCCATCAGACCCGCCACCACCAGGGCGGCGCCGCCCCGCAGTTCGCAGGCCTCCACCCGCTGACCATGAAGCCGGTCGGTGCCCTTTACGTACAGGCAGTGGGAATCCAGCTGCCGGATATCCGCTCCCATCCGGCGCAGGGGCTCTGTCACCCGGAACCGGTTTTCAAAAATATGCTCCTCAATCCGGGTCTCTCCGGGCGCAATCGTGGATACTGCCAGGGCAACGGACTGCATATCCGTGGGAAAACCGGGATAGACACCGGTGCGGATCACCCCGGCCGATGCCGGTTTGGCAGCGGACTGTACATACAGCCCCTCCTCCGTCACCTGACAGAGCGCCCCCATTCTCTCCGCCATGCGGATCACTCCCTGCATATGCCCACAGGGCGCCTGTTCCAGCAGGACACAGCCCCCGGCTCCCAGCGCCGCAAAGAGATAGGTACCTGCCACGATCCGGTCAGCGGGGATCCGATAGACGGCGCCATGGAGCCTTTTCACTCCCCGGATCTCCAGGCAGGAGCTGCCTGCGCCTTCGATTCTGGCTCCGCAGGCATTCAGAGACCGGCAGAGAGCCTCCACCTCCGGTTCCCGGGCAGCCCCCTCGATCCGGGTGACGCCTCTGGCCGTAACCGCCGCCAGCAGGATATTTTCCGTGGCCCCCACACTGGGCAGGGCCAGATGAATCTCTGCGCCATGGATGCCCTCCGGGGCCTCTCCGCAGATCCGGCCCTCCTCTTCATGAAAATGAACCCCCATCTGCTCCAGCGCCCCCAGATGCAGATCAATGGGCCGCTGGCCGATGACGCAGCCTCCCGGATACTCCATGACAATGCTGCCGCATCTGGCCAGCAGAGCACCCAGCAGGCACAGAGAAGAACGCATGCCGGTTATGACGTCCGCCGGCATATCCTGGGTGGTGATACTGCCGGTACTGACGCATACGCCATCTCCCTCCCAGCGTACCTGTCCGCCCAGGCTTTGCAGCAGCCTCAGCATCCGATACACATCGGATATCTTGGGACAATCCTTAAGATAGCTCTCTCCTTCCGCTAAAATCGTAGCAGCCAGAATCGGCAGCGCCGCATTTTTGGATCCCTGTACCTTCACCTTACCCTGCAGACGTACACCGCCCCGGATATGGATCTCCCCTGTGGCTTTTTCTGGGATAGGACTCATGGCGAACCTTTCGATAATGAAGTCATGAATTATTCTATCCTATGAATCAAACCCGCTTTTGTTGCGTTGTCCGCAAAAGTTCGGCTTTACAGATCCTTTAACTGAATCCGTCTTGCCACGCTCAGCACCAGGCCGATCTCCATCATCAGGAACAGTACGGAGGAACCGCCGTAGCTGATAAAGGGAAGCGAAATACCGGTGTTGGGGATGGTGTTGGTCACCACCGCAATATTCAGAATCACTTGGATGGCAATATGCCCCATGACGCCCACCACAATCAGTGCGCCGAACAGATCCATGGCGTTGTTGGCAACAATCATCATTCTCCACAGCAGCATGATAAACATCAGAATGATGGCAATGGCCCCGAAAAGCCCCAGTTCCTCACAGATGATGGAAAAGATCATATCGTTCTGGGCCTCGGGAATAAAGTCCAGCTTCTGCATACTCTGCCCCAGCCCCTTGCCCCAGATTCCGCCGGAGCCGATGGCGTAGAGCGCCTGCAGCGTCTGAAAGCCCTTGCCCTGGGCATAGGCCTCGGGATTGAGCCAGGCCAGCATACGCTCGCCTCGAAAGCTCAGCTTCTCCGCCATGCCGGGCTGGGTGATGACCACCAGAATGCCGATAACCGCAGCCACGGCGATTACCCCCAGGATCACGAACTTTTTATAATCCGGACTGGCCACAAAAATCATCAGCACTGCAATGCCCAGGATAATAATGGCGGAACTTAAGTTATCCGTGACCTGCCAGACCGCCACCGAATGCGGAACGGCCATGGCGATCAGCACAATCAGTCCTTTGGGCGTCCGAAGACTTTTGCCCATCTTACATACCATATTGGCCAGAAACAGGATCATACAGACCTTTGCCACCTCTGCAGGCTGCAGGTTAAAGCCGATGCCCGGAATCCTTATCCACCGCCTTGCCCCATGGGAATCCACACCCAGGGGGGTCAGCACCATGAAAATCAGGGCAAAGGAGGCAAAATAGGCTATGGTGGTAAACCTCTGCCAGAATTTATAGGGAATATTTGCCATCACAATCATGACCACCAAACCCAGGATATCCGCAATCAGCTGCTTGCGCAGATAATAGGAGGTGCTTCCGAAATCCTGATAGGCCTCATAGGAGCTGGCGGAATAAATCATGACCAGCCCGAAGGCCATCAGGAACAACACGATAAACAGCAGACTGTAATCAAAAAAATACTCCGTCTGTTCTTTTTTTCTTCTCTTTCTGTCTGCCACTTGATCACTCCTTGATTCCGTTTACATATTCCTTGAACTGCTGCCCTCTCACCTCGTAGTTGGGGAACATCCCCCAGCTGGCGCAGGCGGGGGAAAGCAGCACCGCATCGCCGGGCTCTGCCAGCCGGGTACAGAGCTGCAGGCACTCCTCATAGGTATCTGCCATACGGATCCGGTCAAAGCCATGAGCACGGGCACAGGCGGCGATCTTTTCCCGGGTCTGGCCGATCAGCACCAGCCATTTCACCTTGCCGTCAAAGCTTTCGATCCATTCGTCATACTCACTCTCCTTGTCATAGCCGCCGCCGATCAGTACGGTGGGCCGGCTCATGGCCCGGATGCCCTGAATCGCCGCATCCGGATTGGTGCCCTTGGAATCATTATAATAGGCCACGCCCCGCTTGGTGGCCACATATTCAATCCGGTGTTCCACCGCATGGAAATCCCTGATTACCCGCAGGATGGTTTCCATGGGAACCTCCATCCCTCTGGCAATGGCAATGGCCGCCATGACATTCTCCACATTGCAGATGCCCACCAGATTCATATCCTCATGGATATTTAAGAGCGGCGTTACCTGTCCGTCCTGCGCCAGACAGATCTCCTCCCCTTTCAGGAAATATCCCTCCGCCAGCTCCCTTGCCGAGGAAAAATATACCACATGGGCAGGACATCTGCCGCCGAAGTCACGGGTATACCCGTTCTCATAATTCAGCACACAGATCTGATCCGGGGTCTGCCGCAGAGCAATCCGCTCCTTGGCTTCCACATAGGCCTCCATGGTGTGATGGCGGTTCAGATGGTCTGGTGTAATATTTAAAA
>JAGANP010000232.1 GCA_017624175.1 Lachnospiraceae bacterium
CATCCCCAGAGCTATTTTGAGGTTCACGCAGAGAATTACTAAAATGCACACCGTCCATGGGATTACATGAAAAAAGGAATTTCGAGCATACTTATAGTACATCGTTTCCATACGCCGGCAGCTGCCGGCCGGGGCTTACAGAACAGGAGGAACAGAAAGATGGAAAATAAGTATGCCGGAACACAGACGGAGGATAACCTGAAAGCGGCTTTTGCGGGGGAAGCACAGGCATATACCAAATATACACATTTTGCTTCTGCCGCCAGAAAAGAGGGCTTTGAACAGATTGCTGCTCTCTTTCAGGAGACCGCCGACAATGAAAAGGCACATTCCAAGATCTGGCTGCGGGAGCTGCAGGGGATCGGGGGCACCGCAGAGAACCTGTCGGCGGCTGCGGAGAGCGAAAACTACGAATGGACGGAAATGTATGAGGGATTTGCGCAGACAGCGGAGCAGGAGGGCTTCCCGGAGCTGGCCGCCAGATTCCGTCTGGTAGGAGAGATCGAGAAAGAGCATGAGGAACGTTATCGGGCCCTGCTGAAAAATGTGGAGATGAAAGAGGTATTTGCCAGAAGCCAGGTCAAAATCTGGGTGTGCCGCAACTGCGGTCATATCGTGGTAGGCAAAGCTGCACCTCAGGTATGCCCGGTATGTAATCATCCCCAGGCATATTTTGAGATTTATGCGGAAAATTACTAAAACGGACAGATTTTACGCAAAACAGCATTTGGAAACACAATAGGGCACCTTGCTTTATCCGGATAGGTAAAGCGGGTGCTTTTTTAAATGTAAGTATTGACATTACAACCGGCGGGCGCTATAATGCAGTTGTAACCAAGAATATTACAACATGTTTGAGGGAGGCATTATCAGTTATGCGAAAATAATATATTGGCCTTTATTCCGTATCGGCCTGAGAAAGCAGATTCATATCATGAATAAGATCCTGCAGGGTAATGGATTTCATCCTCTCCCGCATTGCTTCCTGTATGGAAAAGAGTCTTTGATCCAATACGGCATGAACATTTTTACCGACAGGACATTCAGGATTCGGATTTTCATGAAAATGAAATAATTCCTCCTCTTTTTCCACGGCATCGAACACATCTAACAGAGTGATGTCCTTTGCCGCTTTCGCAAGGGAGGAACCGCCTTCCCCTGCCTTTACGGTAATAAGTCCGGCTGCCTTGAGCTGACCAAGCGTATTACGGATGATAACAGGATTTACATTCACACTTCTGGCAAGAAATACCGATGTGGTTTTTTCCTTGCCCTCAAATGCAACGATTGCCAGTAATATATGTACGGCGATCGAAAGTCTGGAAGAAAATTGCATATGGATCACCTCACAGTTACATTATTTTTATTATAAACAGGGCGTGATGTAATGTCAACAATTACATCGGAAAAGAATATAAAAAGCAGGAAACCGGAGGAACAGCATGAATCAGAGCGAAAGAAGACAAATATTGCTCCGTTCTCTGTTAGAGGAGCAGCCGGGATATCAGAATATAAAGATTCCCCATGGCGGCGATGCACAGAAAAAGCTGCTCCGCAGTCTGATGAATGTTCGGACGGCGGCGCCGATCAGCGGAGAATTTCAGCGGATACAGGATGAATATTTACAGGAGGAAAACAGGAGCAGGGGGATTGTTGCACTTTCGGCCCTCACGCCGGTGCAAAAGGAAATATACCTGTGGCGGGGCGATATTACCAGGCTTGCCTGCGGAGCCATCGTGAATGCAGCCAACAGCGGCATGACCGGCTGTTACCAGCCCTGCCATAATTGTATTGATAACTGTATTCATACTTATGCCGGTATTCAGCTCAGAAATTACTGCAGCGACCTCATGGAAAAGCAGGGGCATGAGGAGCCCACGGGAACCGCCAAAATCACACCGGCCTTTAATCTGCCATGCGAATATGTGATCCATACGGTTGGCCCGATTGTACAGGGACAGCTGACACAGCGCCATTGCCTGCAGCTGGCATCCTGCTACCGCTCCTGTCTGGAACTGGCAGACCGGAAGCAGATACGCAGTATTGCATTTTGCTGTATTTCCACAGGGGTATTTCTGTTTCCCAATGAAGAGGCGGCCCAAATCGCCGTAAAAACAGTGAAAGACTATAAAGCCGAAACCGGCAGTAAAATCGAGGTGATATTTAATGTTTATAAGGAACTTGACGAGCAAATCTACCGAAACCTGCTGGGATAAGCTGCACCGGCTAAAAGCGGCGATAGCGGAAGCGGATGCGGTTATCATCGGCGCCGGTTCGGGACTGTCTGCCGCTGCGGGCTTTACCTATTCCGGGGAACGGTTTGAACGGTATTTCCATGATTTTGCAGAAAAATATTCGATCAGAGATATGTATTCCGGGGGATTCTATCCCTTTTCGGATCCGGAAGAATATTGGGCATGGTGGAGCCGCCATATCTGGGTGAACCGCTATATGGACGCTCCGAAGCCGGTATATGATGACCTGCTGGCGCTGGTGCAGGACAAGGACTATTTTGTACTGACTACGAATGTGGATCACTGCTTTCAGAAGGCAGGGTTTGATAAGCGCAGAATGTTCTATACCCAGGGAGATTACGGCCTGCTGCAATGCAGTGTTCCCTGCCACGATGCCACTTATGATAATGAGGACAGGATTCGCAGGATGGTAGAGGCTCAGGGCTACAGGATCACAGCAGATAAGGAGCTGGCAGCAGAAAACGGCGGTGCGCTTCAAATGACGGTTCCGTCGGAATTGATTCCATACTGTCCTAGATGCGGGAAGCCAATGACTGTCAATCTGCGCTGCGATGATACTTTTGTGGAGGATAAAGGCTGGCATACAGCAAAGAACCGCTATGCAGATTTTCTGCGGCAATACGAGGGAGCAAAGCTGCTGTTTTTGGAATTGGGCGTTGGAGGCAACACCCCGGGATTATTAAATATCCGTTTTGGCAGATGACCGCCCGAAATGAGAATGCCGTTTATGTGTGTATCAATTATGGAGAAGCATTTTCACCGGAAGAAATCAGGAAACAGAGCATTTGTATGGAGAATGATATCGGTGAAGTAGTGGCAGAATTAAGGGCATTATGACGTTGTAAAGGTCATGGAACATATTTCTGCCGTTTTCGGACAAACTGATACTATGAAAAAATCCCTGTCGAAAACTGCAAGAAAATTTGATTTCTATGTGCTCCTGTTCTTTCTGCTGTCCTTTATGGGCTGGCTGTGGGAGGGGTGCATCTATCTGGTGACGGAACAGAAATGGGTCAACAGAGGAGTGTACCTGGGCCCTTATCTGCCGATCTATGGGGCGGGGGGACTGCTGCTGTGGTTCCTGCTGCAGAAGCTGTATCAGAAAAAGTTTCCCACGTTCCTGCTTTCGGCGCTGATCTGTTCCGTGCTGGAATACGGCACCAGCCTTTTCCTGGAGTGGCGATGGGGGCTGCGCTGGTGGGATTATACGGGATACTTTATGAACCTGAACGGGCGTATCTGCCTGCTGGGAGCGGTATGCTTCGGCCTGGGCGGCCTGCTGCTGAACTGCTATCTGATGCCATGCTATATGAAGCTGTATCACCGGATTACGCCCAGGCGGCGGCTGATCCTCTGCGGCCTCCTGCTGACAGTCTTTATCCTGGATATCACCTATTGTGCCGTAACGCCTCATCGGGGCGCAAATATCGCCTGGCAATAGAAGCTGGCGGGGCTTTTGCGTTAAAAGCCCAGAGCTTCCAGGGTTGCCAGCAGCTGTTCCTGGGTAAAGGGCTTAACGATGGAGGCGTCCGCTCCGAGGGATACCGCTTTCAGCCGGGTCTCCTCGGATCTGCTCTCCGTGACCACGATGACCCGGACAGAGGGGTATTGTTCTTTCATTTCCCTTAACAGCTCCAGACCGTCCTCACCGGCCAGGTGAACCTCCAGAAACAGGAGGTTGGGAATGCGTTTCTGGAGACAGCGTTTCAGATGGGTGCTGTCCGGCACGGTGGCGGAACACATAAAATTCTCCCGTTCCAGCAGATACTGCAGTATGGGCGCAGTCAGCGTAGGGTCGCAGACCATGAAGACCCCCCGATAATCCCGCCCCAGCAGTTCATCGGTGGTGATGCGGAAATAATCTGCCAGCTTCAGGATCATGTCTATGTTGGGCTGCGTAACATTGTCCTCCCAGTTGCGCAGCGTTTTCAGGGTAACGCCCAGTTCGGCGGCCAGTGTCTCCTGGGAAATTTCGTGTTGTTTGCGAAAGGCCTGAATCCGCATTCCAATATACATCAAATATTCCTCCTCTGTAAAAGGTAATTTATGGTATCTATAATTTTAATGGATTTTTGAAATAATTACAATAGAAAAGATAAAGTTTGTATGCAGTATATTAAAATCCGTATTTTTGCAGGATCACAGGGAAAGCCTGCGGTATGTCTGAGGCGGTAAAAGGAATGGCGGGTACAGGCGGAAAAGTGTTGCGTAATCGGGCGGATTCCCCTATAATAACCTTATCATAATCAGGAGGTAGCACCTATGCATTCACCCTTAGAGATCGCAAGAAACTATGTGGAAGTCAGTATACATAAGACCAATCTGTCCGCATTTAAGATGGTAATTCTGGGCATGTTTGCCGGATTTTTTATTGGATTTGCGGGGATTGCATCCACGACTGCATCCTCCACTATCGCCAATCCGTCAATAGCAAAGCTGGTGGGGGCTGCGGTATTCCCCGCAGGGATGGCCATGGTGCTGATTGCCGGAAGCGAACTGTTTACGGGGAATACCCTGATCATTCTGGCGGTATTGGAGAAAAAGATTACGGTGCTGAAAATGCTGAAAAACTGGCTGTTTGTTTTCATTGGGAATTTCCTGGGGGCAGCGCTGGTGGCTGTGGGCGTGGTATACGGGCATACGCCGGATCTGTTTGGCGGAGATCTGGCCGGAAGCATTGTGGCAGCAGGCGCCTCCAGATGCAATCTCAGCTTTTCCGAGGGCCTGATCCGGGGAATTCTGTGTAATGTGCTGGTGTGTATTGCGGTATGGATGTCCTTTGCCGCTAAGAATGTGTCCGGCAAGCTGATGACCAGCTTCTGGCCGGTGATGGTATTTGTGCTCTGCGGATTTGAGCACAGCGTAGCGGATATGTATTTCGGCACTGCGGCACTGCTGGCCTCCCGGGAATACGAAATTGCAGCGGAGGGACTGACGCTGGTGCGCTTCTTTACCCACTGTATCATTCCCGTGACGCTGGGCAATATCATCGGCGGTGCGGGTATTGTGGGCTGCGGCTACTGGCTGGGATATCTGCGGCATACGCCCTTAAGCCCGGCAACTAAGGAGCAGGAGCAGGAAGAGATCGATATTGCAGAAGAATATTAGAAGACAGCGTAGGGCTGTATCGGACGACGGAAAAAGTCCCGGGAGGTTCCCGGGACTTTTTAAACGACATATATCCGGTTTTATTGCTCCGCTTCCCGCTGAAAGACATACCAGTACGGCTCCTGACCGCCAAAGGTGTAGTCTCCGCTTTTCCATTGGATAAACAGATACTCTGTATCCCCATGCTGCTGAAAGCGGTACATGCTGACGGTGGACATGGAATTGCAGATCACATTGCCGGTCACCCAGCGCCATACCTCCGGGTCGTCGGTGTAGGGCTCTTCCCCCATGCTGCGGAAGGTATTGCACATTCCGCCGCCCTCCAGGAACTGCGCCCGGCGCCAGAACAGAGCGTCATGGGGAAAACCGGGATTGGGCTGTCCGGGTACGAAGTCTTTGGGGCTGCGGAGCAGATCGCATACCTCCCAGGTGCCAATGACACGACTGTCATCGGCGGGAGCCTGGGGAATCGGATCCTTGATGCGGATATCCCGGCGGGTATAGTGCCTGTGATCCGTCTGCCGCAGCACCCAGTATTCCGGCTGACCGCCGTAGAGCAGATAGGTCTGGAAGCGCATTTCGATGAACATGTAGGTATCTTCGCCGATCTGTTGGATAGTATAGGCATTTTTGCTTTGCTGCTTAGGGTAGCCGAAGGAGGTCAGGAGATATCCCTTGGTCCAGCCAAAGCACCAATACCATTCTCCGCCCGGCAGGAAATAGAGTTCCCTGATGGGCTGATCGCCGATCTGAGCTTTGGGATGCCCCGGCAGGAACTGCTCCCTGCTGGGCAGTACATCTACCAGCTCCCAATGACCGATGACACAATCGTCATTTTCAAAATCAACCTGGATATCATCATTCCTGGGAGCCTGGGGAGCGGCGGAAAGCCGGCATATCGGGAGCTTGATTTCCATGGTGCCGTCCTCATAGGTGATCCGGTAAGTGGGTCCGGTGATCTGGCAGTGGTGTTCCTCCAGATATTGATGCAGTGCCAGGATTGCCTGTTCATATGCCTCCTGATCGGAGTCGGCGGGGCCGCAGATCAGGCTGGCGGTCTCGCCGGGAAAACGGATCAGCCGCTCGGTCAGAAGCAGTGATGCCGGGGAGGCATTGGCGGCAGCCGTCAGGCCGGACGGGGAATATTGCAGTCCCCGGGGCAGCTGCCCTGTGATCTCTACGCCGATTCCGGTGTCAAAACAGCTGCTGCGGTATTCCGTTTCATAGTCGATCAGGACGGTTCTGCTGCCGAGAATATCCGGCGGCAGGAGCTCCCGCAGTCCGGCCAGTGCCTGGCTGCTCTCGGCCCGGTCAGCCAGCAGCCTGACAGAGGCGATTCGTATTTCTTCGCTTTTACCGATAATAATATTATACATATTCTTTTTCTCCTCCAAAGCAGCGGACAGCCTGCGGAGAGTGGCGATATGCTGCTGTGTCCGGTCCACCAGAGCGGTCAGCTCCCGGGACTTGGCGGCCAGCAGCCCGGCCAGCTCCTGCCGAGGCATATCCTGTCCGGTGCGGATTTCTTCCAGCGTAAAACCAAGCTCTTTCAGGGCCAGGATCCGGTAACAGTCGGAAAGCCGGGCGGCACTGTAATAGCGGTAGCCGGTGAATGTATCTATCTCATCCGGACACAGGATCCCCTCACTATCGTAGTAACGCAGAGTTTTTACGGGAATATTGCACAGCTTGGACAGCTCACCGATTTTATACATAAATTTTCCTCCCTCCTGCTGTCGTGCGGTTGATTGTTTCCAAAGTACTTTGTCAGTATATTTATAGCATTACAGTCAGGGGGAGAGTCAACACTTTCCTAAAAGAAAAATTTTGTAAACTTTATGAAAATCCTCTGAAAACACTGTTAAAAACAGGCTGGACATGGTACAATTATCTTTAATTCAAAAACAAAAAGCAAATTTTGTGAAATTTTGCGAAAAAATCTGATTGGTGCAATCACACAGGTATAGCCTGTGCTGTGCAAAGCGAGGTAAGCGTGGCAAGAGTAAAGAATTCGGAAAAATGGGAAAAATACGGAAGAGGGCTGATGTGGGCGCTGACGGTGTTGTACGGGATCGCCTGCCTGTATCTGTATTATATGCAGTCTATCCAGCCCCTGGACTATGATAACCGGTATTTCCAGTCGGATCTGCCCTATCATATCAGCATGATTGTGGAGGACGGCTGGTATTACAGCTTTACGGCCTATGCCTATCAGGCGCTGTATTTCCTGTGCGGGAAGACCACGGTGGGGATTGCCCTGTTTCTGGCGGCGGTGACGGTGGCTTCCCTGCTGCTGACGGAGGTTCTGCTGCGCCGGATTCTGGGCAGCGGCAAAAGAAGCGCATGTACGATGGCAGCAGCGCTGATCCTGAATCTGGTGATGCCCTTTTATCTGAAAACGGCGGGCAGCTACCGCTATGTCAGCTATCAGTCCGGCAATCTGTGGCACAACTCCACCTATCTGTGCATGCGGCTAATGGCACTGATAGTCCTGCTGTATTATCAGAAGCTGGAGGCCGGATACCGGGAGCGGATCACCGTAAAGCAATGGCTTTTGTTCGCCCTGCTTCTGGTGGTATGTACCGGGGTAAAGCCCAGCTTTCTGACGGTTTTTGCGCCGGTACTGGCGCTGAAGCTGCTGTGGGAGCTGGCGCATGGGGTGCGCTTTAAACAGGTGTTTCTGCTGGGGGCCGGGGTGCTGCCTGCCTGCGGCGTGGTGCTGTGGCAGAATATGGTGCTCTTCGGAGCGGATACGGGCCATGGCATGACCTTTGATCCCTGGTATACCTTCTCTCTCCATGCGGACCGTCCCAAGCTGGCGGTGCTCTGCTCCCTGGCTTTCCCGCTGGTAGTGCTGGCTGCAAGCCTGCCTGCCATGACAAAAGAGCAGTGGCGGCAGCTGCTGGCCCGGAAAGCGGATGTGCAGGCAGGGGACGGGGGACAGCTCCGGCTGAACCGCTGGTATACGCTTGCCTGGCTGATGGCCCTGGTGGGCTTTGCCGAGGCGCTGTGTCTGGTGGAGACGGGGAGCCGGTCCCGGGACGGGAATTTCCTGTGGGGCTATCTCTTTGCCGTATTTCTGCTGTATGTGGTGAGTCTGGCCAAATGGCTTTCCCTCTGGCATATCCGTTCTCGTCTGATCCGGGCGGCAGTGGTTCTGGCCGGACTGGTGCTGCTCTATCAGCTCTGGTGCGGGAGCTATTTCTTCCTCCGGCTGCTGAGCGGAGAGACTTATTTTATGATGGGCTGACAGGGGAAAGCGCAGTATACAGTCCCGGCAGCAGGGAGGGTAAACCATGGACTGTGCCCCTTTGACGGCTTGAGAGAAGCGTGAAAACGCTTCAGAACGGGAGAATTCATGAAATATATCATCAATCAGGACAATTATCATAGCTTTACTACCCTGGCGGTAAACCGGCTGGCTCCCAGAAGCTATTTTATCCCTTACCCGGACCGGGAGCAGGCCATGAGGGTCAGCGGCCGGGAAAAGCGTTATGCATCCCCCAAGGTAATCTGCTTAAACGGGCAGTGGGATTTTCACTTTTATGCCAGACCGGCGCAGCTGCCCAAGGTACTGGATACCCAGGAGGTAACCTGGGATCGGATCCCGGTGCCGGGCTGCTGGCAGTTTCAGGGCTATGATAAGCCCTTTTATGTGAACAGCCGGTATCAGTTCCCCTTTCAGCCGCCCAGGATTCCCACGCTGGAGCCGGTGGGGCCGGTTTTTGCCTGGATCGGTGCGGATCAGGGTATTGGGCCCCGGCGCAGGGATCCGGGGGAGGAGTATAATTTTGTGGGCGTCTACCGGCATTTTTTCCGGGTGGAGGATCCCCGGAAAAGGCATGAGCTCTCCTTTCTGGGCGTGGCCAGCTGTATAGACCTGTATGTCAACGGCAGCTTTGTGGGCTATTCCGAGGGCTCTCACAATACGGCGGAATTTGATGTGACAGAGTTTCTGAATCCCGGAGAAAACGAATTGCTGGCGGTGGTACACAGATGGTGTACCGGTTCCTATCTGGAATGCCAGGATATGTTCCGCAATAACGGAATTTTCCGGGACGTGCTGCTGCGGGTCAGCGATGAGAGCGATGTCTGGGATATTGCCTGGGAGACCCGCAGCCATGGGACTGCCGGAACCCCGCATAAAACGCAGGAGGCTGTAAGCCGGACGGCAGCGGTGGGGGCGGTCTATGATGCGGCCGTCACCGCCACCCTCTATGAAGACGGCCCGGTGCGTTTTACGCTGCAGGGCCACGGGATCTGTCAGACCCTGACCGGGAATTCCCGGGAGCATGTGGCCCAGGTGACTTTTACCGGGCTTCCGGTCCGGGAGTGGAATGCGGAAGAGCCGGTGCTGTATGATCTCCTGATTGAGACAGAGACCTGCTGCATCCGGGAGCGGGTGGGCTTTAAGCGGGTGACTGCGGACGGAAGGGTGTTCCGCATCAACGGCAGGCCGGTGAAGCTTCACGGCGTCAATCATCACGATACCAGTCCCACCGGCGGCTATACCATGACGCCGGAGGAAATAGAGCGGGATATCCGTCTGTGCAGAGAATATAATATTGATACCATACGGACTTCCCATTATCCGCCGGATCCCTATCTGCTGGAGCTCTGTGACGAATGGGGCGTCTATGTGGTGGACGAAGCTGATCTGGAGACTCACGGAAGCTGGGCACAGACTCTGCCTCCGAATTACAGCCACATCAGCAATGATCCGGCCTGGAGCCTGCATTATCTGGATCGTGCCCGCAGGCTTTTCCACCGGGATAAGCTCCATGCCTCCATCATCCTCTGGAGTCTGGGCAATGAGTCCGGCGGCTATCGCAATACGGACAAAATGTATCAGTATCTGAAAAAAAGGACCGATCTGCCCATCCACTATGAGAGTGTGATTCATACCCGGCGCAGGGCCTATGATGTGGGCAGTGAGATGTATCCTTCCGTAGAAAAGGTGCATCAGGTGGGGGAGGGGACCCGGAATATCCCCGAACTCTGCGACCGCCCTTATTTTCTGTGTGAATACGCCCATGCGATGGGGGTGGGCCCCGGCAATGCGGACAGCTACTGGCAGGAGATCTACCGGTATGATAACCTGATGGGCGGCTGCGTCTGGGAGATGGTGGATCATGCGGTACTGCATCCGGACGGCAGCTACACCTATGGCGGCGATCATGGAGAGTGGGAGCATGACGGCAATTTCTGTGTGGACGGTATCTTTTATCCGGACAGGACGCCCTCTACGGGTGCGAAGATCATAAAGCATCTGTACCGGCCCATCCGTGTGACCCACGGGGAGGGGAACCTGTATGAAATCTTCAACACCACCGGATTCACGCCGGGCAGCCGGTATGTGCTGCGCTGCAGCTGGAGCGATGGCAGGGAGACGGAAATCGTGCCCATGGTGGGACCTCTGGAGAGGAAATGGATCCGTATTCTGCCCCCGGAGCACAGATCCCGGGAGGGCTATCAGCGGATCGTGCAGGATCCCCGCCGGGAGCTGCTGCTGACGATTACCACGGTGGAAAAACACACCGGCCGGGTGGCGGGAGTGGAACAGATCACCCTGCGGGAGGCGGCACTGCCCAAGCCTGCCCGCAGCAGCCAGAAGCCGCTGCCGCCCATTCTGCAGACGGAGGGCGGATACTTCCGGCTGTATCTGGGAGACACCGAACTGCTGGCAGCCGACCCGTATACGATTCTCTTCCGGGCGCCCACGGACAATGATGTGGATCTGCTGCAGCGCTGTGCCGTGGCGGACTTCCTGGATCAGAAGGAGGAGATTCTGGGTGTGGAGCGCAGTGAAATGCAGCTGAAGGTGAGGACCCGGATCACCTGTCAGGGAGGCAGCTTTCTGTGTACGGATACCTACGAGTACTGCAGCCGGGGAATTCTGGTGACCAGCAGGCTGCGGTGTGAGCGCAGCAAAGGCAGGGGGCGCAGTCTGCCCCGTTTTGGTAAGGCGTTCCGGCTGGATCAGCGTTTTGACCGGGTGATTTATTATGGAAGAAACGGAGAATCCTACGCCGATATGAAAGAGCATGCCCAGATCGGTATGGTGGCCTGCCGGGTGGAGGAGATGACGGAGCCCAATATCCGTCCCCAGGAGAGCGGAAACCGCTGTGACTGCCAATGGGCCAGTGTCAGTGACGGGCGGCTGCTCATCAGTTTTCAGGCGGTGGATCGTCCCTATGAGCTGGGGATCAAGCCCTACAGTGACCGGCAGCTGCTGCAGATGAAGCATCGGGAGGATGAACAGGTCACCGGTACCTATGTGACCCTGTCGGCGTTCCAGCAGGGCATCGGCACCGGCAGCTGCGGCCCTGCCACGGCGCCCCAGTACCGTTATGCTTCGGATCGGGAGTATCTGCTTCGCTTTCTGATCCAGGTAGAAGAAGCAGAAAATATGAAGAAGGAGGAAAATGTTTGAAAAAACAGTTAAAGGAAAAAATTCTGGAATCCCTTTCCTCGGTTCTGCCGATTACCGGCATCGTGCTTTTGCTGAGCATTATCGTGGCTCCGGTTTCTTCCGGAACCTTTGTCCTGTTTCTGTTCGGCGCACTGCTGCTGATATTCGGCATGGGACTGTTTACATTGGGAGCTGACCTGGCCATGACCCCCATGGGAGAAGGCATGGGTATCGAGATGAGTAAGGCGAAAAAGGCCCGGTATCCCATTATTATCAGCTTTGTTTTCGGGGTGATTATCACCATGGCTGAGCCGGATCTGCAGGTGCTGGCGCAGCAGGTTCCGGCGATTCCCAATATGGTATTGATTCTTGCAGTGGCAGTGGGAGTGGGTCTCTTTATGATGGTTGCCATCGCCCGTACCTTTTTTAAGATCCCGCTGAACGCCCTGCTGATCTGTTTCTATGGGCTGGTGTTTCTTGTGGCGTTCTTTGCGCCGGATACCTTTGTCCCGGTGTCCTTTGATTCCGGCGGTGTGACCACGGGACCTGTGACGGTTCCCTTTATCATGGCCTTGGGTATCGGTCTTGCCACGCTGAGAAGCGACAAGGGCTCCCAGGAGGACAGCTTCGGTCTGATTGCTCTGTGCAGTATCGGCCCCGTGCTGGCGGTATTGATCCTGGGGATCTTTTATCAGCCCCAGTCCGCTGTATATGAGATGACGGAAATTGCGGAGATTGCAACCACCAGTGACGCCGCCCGGGAGTTTATGATAGCGCTTCCGGCATATTTCCGGGAGGTTGCCGTTGCCGTGCTGCCCATCACGGTGATGTTTCTGCTGTTTCAGTTATATACCCGGCGTTTTAAGAAGCGTCAGGTACAGAAAATCATCGGCGGCCTTATCTACACCTATATCGGCCTGGTGCTGTTCCTGACAGGGGTGAATGTGGGATTTATGCCTATGGGACAGTTTCTCGGCGCAGCCATCGGCGGCAGCGACCAGAAGTTCCTGCTGATTCCCATCGGTATGCTCATGGGATATTTCATCGTGGCTGCCGAGCCTGCGGTACATATTCTGAATAAACAGGTTGAGGAGGTTTCCAACGGTTCCATTTCCGCCAATTCCATGCGGATGGGGCTGTCCGTGGGCGTTGCCGTATCCCTGGGTATCGCCATGCTGCGGATTCTGACGGGGATTTCCATTATGTATTTCCTGATTCCCGGATATCTGATCTCCCTGGTGCTGTCTTTCTTTGTCCCGAAGAGCTATACCGGTATTGCTTTCGACTCCGGCGGCGTTGCCAGCGGCCCCATGACCGCTACCTTTCTTCTGCCCTTTGCCATGG
>JAGANP010000233.1 GCA_017624175.1 Lachnospiraceae bacterium
CGATCTTTCTCAGAGCAGAGTTAGGCTTCTTAGGGGTTGCAGTCTTAACAGCAGTACACACACCTCTCTTCTGAGGGGAGGAAGCATCCGTTGCCTTCTTGTGCAGGGAGTTGTAACCCTTCTGCAGAGCAGGAGCGGTAGACTTCTTCACTGATGTCTGACGACCTTTTCTTACTAACTGGTTAAATGTTGGCATTCTGTTTCACCTCTTTCTGAAATGTGATTATTTTTATCTGCGCACCGCTTATTGTTCACAAAAAAAGCATCCGTGCGCATGCTTTATTAGTATAGCCACTTACGGATGCTTTGTCAACAAAATTTTTAAGATTTTTCGAACATTTTTCACTTTTTACCGTTCCAAAATGATGTCCAGATATCGTTTCAGGGCGTCCTGCCATGCCGGCAGACGCTCAAAGCCCTGCTGCGTCAGTTTTTCCTTGCTCATCCGGCTGTTGGCGGGGCGGCTGGCCTTTGCCCCGTACTCTTCCGACGTTACCGGCTTCACATTCATGGAGATCCCGGCCTCCTTAAAAATCGCACAGGCAAAATCATACCAGGAGCAGATTCCCTCATTGGTGGCATGATAAATACCGTATTTGTCCGTCTGAACCATGTCCACCAGCAGTCTGGCCAGATCATAGGTATAGGTAGGGGAGCCGAACTGATCGTTGACCACGGTGATTGTATCATGGTTCTCCGCCAGCTTCAGCATGGTTTTCACAAAATTCCTGCCGTTGACGCCGAACACCCAGGCAATTCGCACGATAAAATACTTCTCCAGAAGTTCCTGTACCGCCAGCTCTCCCTCGTATTTGGTCTGTCCGTAGACGCTCTTGGGGGCCCGCTCATCCTCCGGCTCCCAGGGTCTCTCCCCCTCACCGCTGAACACATAGTCCGTACTGATATAGATCAGCTTGCTGTCCAAAGCCTTGCAGACCTCAGCAATATTGCGGGTGCCGTCCGCATTGACCCGGCGGCACAGCGCTTCGTTCTCTTCCGCCGCATCCACCGCCGTATAGGCAGCGCAGTGGATCACTGCATCCGGCGCCTCCTGCCGGATCACCTGCTCCACGCTTGTCCTGTCGGTTATATCCATCTCCTGGATATCCACGCCCACTGCTTCTATCCCTTTTTTTTCCAGTTCGTTTACCACATCGAAGCCCAGCTGGCCTTTCACGCCCGTTACCAGAACTTTCATCACCAATATCCCTTACCTTTCCGTGAGATTTATTTTCTATAATTATAGAGTATACTCCATTTTCCCGAAATCATCAACAGAAATAGTTTGTAATAGTTTTCACAAAAAGCCGGGGACAACTTGAAAAAAAGCCGATTCTTCTTTATAATATAAAAAGTGAATGAGGAGTCTGTACATGAAAAAGAGGTTTACCGCAAAATTAATTTCATATGGACTGTGTTTTCTGCTGCTTACCGGCTGCGGAGATGCGACTTCTTTGTCTGTTCCCTCTGCTGAACAGCCCTCTCAGAGCGGTACCGATATTATGGACGCCCTGCAGATCGGCTCCACCAGTGCACCGGCGTGCTCCGATGCGGACAGCTCGGAAAGTACCCAGGCTTCAGCGGATCAGGAGGCTTCCGCCACGCAGCCCACCCGGACGCCGGAGCCCGCTGTCACACCGGAGCCTACGCCCGAGCCCACGCCCTTTGTGCCCCTGCGGGACAATACGCCTTATTGCCCCGTCCCCGAAGCCTCCGGCACCATCACCTATGGCAATGAGTCCGCCACCATTGATGCCTCCCATTCAGATCAGGGCTATATCATGGCCAACTATACCGGAACCTGCCCCAAGGTGAAGCTGCAGATTGTGGGCCCCAATTCCTATAAATGCACCTACAACCTGAACACATCGGAATTTCAGGCTTTTCCCCTGACTGCTGGGGACGGCAGCTATACCGTTACCGTATATGAAAATGTAATAGATTCGGAATACGTTGTCTGCTACACGGTGGATCTGGAGGTTTCCATGCCGGACCCTTTCAGCCCCTATCTCACCCCCAGCTGCTATGTCAACTACTCCGCCGACACCTATGCGGTGGAGCTGGCGGCCGAGCTGTGTGAGACCGCCGCCTCCGACCTGGACTGCGTGTCCCTGATCTATAATTACCTGATTGAAAATATTTCCTATGATTACGATAAAGCCGACCAGATCACCAGCGGCGCCCTGTCCACCTATATTGCGGATATTGACGGTGCCTTAAACAGCGGCAAAGGGATTTGTCTGGACTATGCTGCCCTGATGACCTGTATGCTGCGCAGCCAGCGGATCCCCACCCGGATGGAGGTGGGCTACGCCTCCTCCGCCTACCATGCCTGGATCAGCACCTATATCACGGACATCGGCTGGGTCAACGGTATCGTGGAATTTGACGGCAGCAGCTGGAGCCTGATGGATCCCACCTTTGCCGCCAGCAGCAGCGAAGAGGAACTGAGAGAATTTATTGGTGACGGCAGCAACTATTCCGTCAAGTATATCTATTAGAATCTATTAGATTAGAGGGAGAACGCATATGAAAGCAAAGAAAACACTTACTCAGGCAGAGGTTACCGCATTCTGCTCCCAGACTGCCATGCTGATTCAGGCCGGTATCACTCCGGCGGAAAGTATGGGAATCCTGCTCAGCGACATGAAAAATGACCAGGGCAGGGAAATCATTCAGTCCATCTGGGACGTCTGCAAAAAGGGCTCCAGCTTCCATGAAGCACTGGAAAGCAGCGGCGTTTTTCCTGATTACTGCCTGCGCCTGATTGCTCTGGGCGAGGAATCCGGTAATCTGGACAGCTGCCTCCAGTCCCTGGCCAGCTACTATGAAAGAGAAGAAAATATCCGCAAAAATATCAAACAGGCCGTGTCCTATCCCCTGATCATGATCGCCATGATGTTTGTGGTCATCTACGTGCTGATGAGCCAGGTACTGCCCATCTTCAGCCAGGTATTTGCCGAACTGGGCAGCGATATGACGGGGCTGGCGGCTTCCCTGATGCATATGGGCAGCACCCTGAACCGCTACTCCGGCGTAATGCTGGGAATCATCTGCGGACTCCTGGTGCTCTACTTTGCATTCACCCGGATTCCTGCCCTGAAAAAGCTGAAAACCCGCTTTCTGAACTGGTTCCCGCCCACCAGGGGCTTTTATGAGAAATATGCCTGCCAGCGTTTTGCCAGCGGTCTGGCCATGACCTTCAGCAGCGGCATCGACACCTACACCAGTCTGGATATGGTGGCGGAGCTGGTTGACAATCCCCGTATGCAGGAACAGATTCTGGCCTGCAAGGAGCGCCTGCGCAAGGGAGATAATCTCTCCGAGGCGCTGGTGGACTCCCAGATTTTTAATAATGTCCACTCCCGCATGGTGGCCATCGGCTTCCGCAGCGGCAATATCGACACGGTGATGCAGAAGATTGCTGATGCCTACGAGAAAGAAACGGATGAAAGGATGCAGTCCATTATTGCCGTGCTGGAGCCCACGCTGGTAATCATCCTTTCCATCATTGTGGGCGTGATCCTGTTGTCCGTGATCCTGCCGCTGATGGGTATCATGTCCAGCATCGGTTAAAAGGAGAATTGATTATGCGTAAGAACCGTTTTGAACCGGCACCTTTGGGGGTTCTGCCCCGCCTGATCAGCCTGCTGCCCCTGCTGGCGGGAATCGTGATCCTGCTGCTTTTTCTGAGCGGGATACAGTCCGTCAGCGATACCACTTTAGCCAAGCAGCAGGAAAGCCTGGAGACCGCCCTGTCCCGCAGTATTGCACAGTGCTACGCCGTGGAGGGGATGTATCCGCCCAATCTGGATTATCTTAAGGAGCATTACGGCCTGACCTACGATGAAGACCTGTTCCTGGTGGACTATCAGCCCATCGGTTCCAACCTGATGCCGGAAACCACCGTACTGCCCCGGAAATAGAAAGGTAACACAACTATGAACAGAAAGCAGGAAAAAAATCATATAGTGGATGTGCTGTTTGTGCTGGCGCTGTTTGTGGTATTTACCCTGTCCGCACTGGTTCTGGTTATCCTGGGAGCCAGCGTCTACCAGCAGACCGTCAGCTATATGGATGAAAACTATACTTCCCGCACCGCCAGTTCCTATCTGACGGAAAAGGTGCACCAGAACGATCTCTATGACAGTATTTCCATCGGCCAGCTGGAGGGCACCCCTGCCCTGCTGCTGAACCGGGAGATCAACGATACTTCCTACGTCACCTACATCTATCTCTACGAGGGGAGTCTGCGGGAACTGTTTATGCGCCAGGGAAGCGATATCGGCGCTGATCCGCTCTCTGCCGGAAAAGAAATCCTGCCCCTGCATGACTGGGCGCTGGAAATGGCTGGGGATCATCTGCTCCATATCTCGCTGACGCTGGAGGATGATTCCGCAAAGGAGCTGTATATTTCTCTCCGCAGCCGATAGAAACGATTACCCGAAAGGAGGGTGCCCTTTTGAAGCATTCCAAATCCTCGCTCTTTTTGATGGAGCTCATCATTGCCTTATTGTTTTTTGCGCTGTCCAGCACCGTATGTATCCGTCTGTTTGTCCATGCACACACCCTGTCCCAGCAGACGGTGGATACAAATCATGCGCTGAATTACGCCCAGAATATGGCAGAAGCCTTTACCGGCTGTGACGGGGACCTCCGGGCCATGGAGACTGTCCTGACCTCCAGTCAGCTGTCCGGGGACGGCAGCAGCCTTTCCCTGGAACAGGATGGCTACTGCACCACCCTGACAAGCAGCGGCTCTGCCGAGCCCGGCGGCACCATATCCGCCGATATCCGTGTCTGCAGGACGGAGGAACCGGAGCTGGTACTGTACACCCTGCATGTGGAGCTGTATACCCCCCGTGTAAAATAATCTGCCAGAAAGGAACCGAAATATTATGAGTTTTCAGAAAAAATCCGGACCGGAATTTCAGGTCCATGTGGGTTCTTCCTCCATATTGCTGATTTTTGTGATCCTCTGCCTGATCTCCTTTGCCACTCTGTCCATCGTGAGCGCCAATGCCGACGCCAAGCTGAGCAGGCGGGTAGCGGAGAGGACCACCGCCTACTATGAAGCCTGCAACCAGGCCCAGGCGGATATTGCCGCCCTGGACGGCACCCTGGCGGCCGCCTACGCTGACAGCCTGGACGCAGAAGAATATTTCGCCGCCGTAGGGGAGCAGAAGTCCTATACGATACCCATCTCCGAGCTCCAGACCCTGTCGGTGACGCTGGATATTCTCTATCCCACAGCCTCCGGTGACCCCTTTTACCGCATCACCTCCTGGCAGGTCATCAGCGACAGCTCCCAGCTGGACGAAAATGAGGGCTCTGTTCTGCTGATCCATTAAGCTGTTAAAAAGGGCCGGACCCACGCCTGGGTCCGACCCTTTTGGTTTACTCTTGTTTGCTGTAGGATTGCTTTCTATTCCGCAGGTACAAACTCTTCCTCTTCTGCGGCTTCTGTCTCTTCCTCCGGATCAGCTTCTTCCGTCTCTAAGAACTCCTCCGTATCCTCTGCCAGATCCTGATCGTTTTCCTCCTCCATCATATCCATGTCTTCGTCAAAGTCCAGGCTGATCACCTCATCGCCTTCCTCGTCCACGGATACATTGTGAATATAATCAGTGCTCAATCTGGTATTGCGGTAACGCTTCATACCGGTACCGGCAGGAATCAGCTTACCCAGGATCACGTTCTCTTTCAGGCCGATCAGCGGATCTACCTTACCCTTGATTGCCGCCTCGGTCAGTACCTTGGTGGTCTCCTGGAAGGATGCTGCCGACAGGAACGAGTTGGTAGCCAGCGCCGCCTTGGTAATCCCCAGCAGCACCTGCTTGCCCTCTGCGGGCTCCTTGCCCTGCGCAATCAGATTCTCATTCATATCCTCAAATTCCAGCACATCCACCAGCGTACCGGGCAGGAACTCCGCATCTCCGTTATTCTCGATACGGATCTTCTTCATCATCTGACGCACAATCACTTCGATATGCTTATCTGCGATATCAACACCCTGCAGACGATACACTCTCTGTACCTCACGAAGCATATAGTCCTGTACGGCCTTGATGCCCTTGATCTTCAACAGGTCATGAGGATTCACACTACCCTCGGTCAGTTCATCACCGGCCTCCAGTATCTGCTCATCCACCACCTTGATACGGGAACCGTAGGGGATCAGATATGCCTTGCTCTCACCGGTCTCCTCGTTGGTGATCACCACCTCACGCTTCTTCTTGGTATCCCGAATCTCCGCCTTGCCACCGAACTCTGCGATAATCGCCAAGCCCTTGGGCTTTCTGGCCTCAAACAGCTCCTCTACACGGGGAAGACCCTGGGTGATATCATCACCGGCCACACCGCCGCTGTGGAAGGTTCTCATGGTCAGCTGTGTACCGGGCTCACCGATGGACTGCGCAGCGATAATGCCAACAGCCTCACCCACCTGCACTGCTTCACCGGTGGCCATATTGGCGCCGTAGCACTTTGCGCAGATACCGTTGTGGGAACGACAGGTCAGGATGGTACGGATCTTTACTGCCTCCACCGGCTCACCCTTTTCATTTACGCCCACACTCAGGATCTTAGCCGCACGGCTGGGGGTAATCATGTGGTTATGCTTCACGATCATATTGCCGTCCCTATCGTAGATATCCTCACAGGAATATCTGCCGGTAATACGATCCTTCAGGCTCTCAATGGTTTCCTTACCGTCCATAAAGGCTTTCACTACGCTGCCGGGGATCTCATCCCTGCCTTCTGCGCAATCCACCTCACGGATGATCAGCTCCTGGGATACATCCACCATTCGGCGGGTCAGATAACCGGAGTCTGCGGTACGCAGTGCGGTATCGGACATACCTTTCCGGGCACCGTGAGCGGACATAAAGTACTCCAGTACGTCCAGACCCTCACGGAAGTTGGACTTGATGGGCAGCTCGATGGTTCTGCCGGTGGTATCTGCCATCAGACCGCGCATACCGGCCAGCTGCTTGATCTGCTGATTGGAACCACGGGCACCGGAGTCCGCCATCATATAAATGTTGTTATACTTATCCAGGCCTGCCAGCAGCACGTCTGTCAGCTCTTTATCCGTCTCGTTCCAGGTCTCCACCACTGCACGGTATCTCTCCTCCTCAGTGATCAGACCTCTGCGGTAGTTGGCCGCAATCTTATCCACCGTAGCCTGTGCCGCAGCCAGCATATCTGCCTTCTGGGCAGGCACGGTCATATCGGAGATGGATACGGTCATGGCCGCTCTGGTAGAATACTTATAACCGATGGCCTTTACATCATCCAGCACCTCCGCTGTACGGGAAGCGCCATGGGTATTGATAACCTTTTCCAGAATCTGCTTCAACTGCTTCTTTCCCACATGGAAATCCACTTCCGGCTTCAGCAGATTCTCCGGATCCGATCTATCCACAAAGCCCAGATCCTGGGGCAGGATCTCGTTAAACAGGAAACGGCCCAGTGTGGATTCCACATTGCCGGTAACGGTCTCACCGTCCGCCGTGGTCTTGCTCACCCTCACCTTGATGCGGGAGTGCAGGGTAATGATCTGGTTCTCATAAGCCAGAATCGCTTCATTGACACTCTTAAAGAACTTGCCCTCACCCACTGCACCGGGCCGCTCCTGGGTCAGATAGTAGATACCCAGCACCATATCCTGGGAGGGAACTGCCACAGGACCGCCGTCGGAGGGCTTCAGCAGGTTATTGGGAGACAGCAGCAGGAAACGGCACTCTGCCTGTGCTTCCACGGACAGGGGCAGATGCACTGCCATCTGGTCGCCGTCGAAGTC
>JAGANP010000234.1 GCA_017624175.1 Lachnospiraceae bacterium
CCACAGCGTCTGCCGGAAGACGGGGCAGCGGGGCAGCAGTGCAGCAGGGGGGCAGCAGGAGTCTGCCGATTCCTGTCCGCAAGGTGGAGCTGCTGACCCCGGAGGGCCATACCATGAGCCCCGACCGGCCCAGCGTTACGGTAGAAGCAAAAATCTGCCCCACGGAGGCATCGGACCGTACCTTAACCTGGAAAGCCGTAAACCAAAACGGCATTCCCATCAGCTTTGCCCAAGTGGAGGTACTGGATGACTGCCATGCCCGGGTCACGGCCATGGGAGACGGAACATTCTATGTGCGCTGCCAGTCCGGACAGAATCCGGCAAAAATTATATCCCAGCTGGAGTTTACAGCGGAGGGCATGGGCCAGGCTTTCCTGAATCCCTATGAATTCATCTCCGCAGGGCTGTTCAGTGAGACCATCGGTGAGATTACCAATGGCAATGAGAAAGGGATTGCCACTGCACGGGACGGCGTCAGCGGCGTGATTTACAGGGATCTGGACTTCGGGGAGTACGGCTCGGATGAGATCACCGTACCGGTATTTACCCTCAGCAGCGATCTCCATGAGATCGAGATCTGGCAGGGGGTACCGGAGGCGGAGGGCAGCAGGCTGCTGCTGAATGCCCCCTATGAGAAGCCCTCCCAGTGGAATGTGTACCAGGAGGAGACCTGGAAGCTGCCCTGCCGGTTAAAGGGCCTGACTACCATCGCTTTCCGGCTGCAGAGCCGCAAGGTGCATATCAAAGGATTTTCCTTTACCTATTATGAAAAAGCCTATGGCAGGCTCAGCGGCGCAGAGTGCAGCCGGGTATACGGGGACAGCTTCCGGGTGGAGGAGCAGGCCATTACCGGCATCGGCAACAATGTGACGATTATCTATGAAAATATGGACTTCGGGGAAAAGGGCGCCGGCCAGGTAACCTTGTGGGGACGTTCTCCTCTTCCCGGCAATACAATCCATATTCATTTTACCCGTTCGGACGGGGAGATGGCGACCAGGGTGCTGGAGGTACCGGGCACGGAAAGCTATGCACCGCAGACTTTTGCCATAGAGCCGCTGACAGGAAAGGGGACATTGGAACTGATTTTCCTGCCGGGCAGCAATTATGACCTGGAGGCTTTGCAGTTCGTTGAGGAGTTGCAAAAAGAATAGTGTCGGGCTCTCACTGGTGCTAAGGTACTAGAAAAATAAACAAAAATGAAGCAAAAAAATAGAGGTTTATCCTATTTTCAGATCCGGGAAAGTCTGTTATACTGAAAAAAAGTAATGTGCTTTTTAACAGCAGAGAATGACAGATTGGAGTGCGTATGAACAGAAAGTATTCCGAGGGAAAAGCATATAGAGTAATTGCCTTTGTTTTTGCTAATTTCTTTAAAGATGAGCCTCTGCAGATTATGAAAAAGATGGCGGAGGAAGGGCGGCGGCATAACTGCAAGGTCGTGTTTTTTTCCACATTGACAGATTTCTACTTTAATGATATGAACGATGTGGGAGAGCAGAAGATCTTTTCTGCTGTGAGTGTGGAGCGTTTTGATGCCATTGTGCTGATGTCGGAGTCCTTTAAGCAGGATGCAGAGCAGCTGATGCTGATCGGACAGGCTCGTGCCGCCGGAGTACCGGTGTTTACGGTGGATAAGAGTTTTGAAGGCTGCATCAATCTGGTGATGGACTACCGGAAATGCTTTAAACAGATTGTGGAGCACATGGTACAGTTCCATGGCTACAGACGGGTATTTTTCATGAGCGGTATGCCGGGAAACAGCTATACCGTGGAGCGTGAGAATGTATTTCTGGACGTTATGCAGGCAGCGGGAGTGCCCCGGGAGCAGTGCCGGATCTATTACGGATACTTCTGGGAGGAGCCCTGCCGCCGGGCTATGGATCAGATGTTCCAGGATTTTGCAGAGGGGCTGGAGATGCCGGAGGCGATTATCTGCGGCAACGATTCCATGGCGCTGGAGGTATGCGCCTATCTGAAAGAGAGGGGCTATCGGGTACCGGAGGATATTGCGGTCAGCGGCTTTGACGGTCTGGAGATGGAGCGTTATCACAGCCCCCGGCTGACCACGGGAATTTACAACGTGGATGGCCTGATCCAGACGATCCTTCGGATCCTGGAAGAGGGATGCCCCGAGCATTACCTGACGGAGCAGCTCCCCATAAATAATGCCATGCGCATCGGGCGTTCCTGCGGGTGTGACGAGCTGGATAATCTGAATATCACCACAGAAATGCTGGCGCTGAAAGCGGTAATGCTTCAGCTGCAGAAGTATCAGAATGATGTCAACCAGATGGTGGCCAACACCGGGACGATGAAGCAGCTGGCGGACGCCCTGGCGGTAGTTCCGGGCTTTATGGGCTCCCTGCGGTATAAGGATTTCTGGTTTTGCGCCAATGAAGGGTTTATGGAAAAATCCATGATTGATTTTTCGGGACAGGAAAAGCAGGAGGATATGGCGGATTATACGCCGATGATGGATGTGCTCTGGTATCACAATCTGGATCCCTCCGGTGCGGAGGCTGGCAGTGCGGATATTCATTATTGGGATACCATGGAATTCGGAGAGATCATACCGGGATTGCATACTCAGCTGGAGGAAAATGACTTTATGCTGGTGAATACCGTACATTTGCAGGGCAAAAGTATCGGTTATACCGTGATCACCATGGATATGGAGCGGTTCTGGTTTATTGCGTATTCCGCATTCCTTGCCAATTTCCGGCATATGCTGAGCCTGCAGCGATACCAGAATCAGCTGATGCAGATCTATATGAAAGACCTGCTGACCGGCCTGTACAATCGAAACGGTTTTTATCAGGAGGTGGAGCGGCTGCTGGAAATGGCGGAGGATATGTTTCTGTCCGTCATCTCCATGGATATGGATGGACTGAAGCAGATCAATGATACCTACGGGCATGCGGAGGGGGACGAGGCTCTGCGCAGTCTGGGCAGCATTATCCGCAGCAGTTTAAAGCATGAACTGGCAGCCAGGATCGGCGGAGATGAGTTCCTGATTGCCTTTGCGGGCAGGGAGGTGGAGGAGCGTACGGAGGAAATCATCCGCTGCATAAAACAGGGAATCCGGGAATACAATGCAGTATCCGGCAAGACCTATGAAATCCATGCCAGTATCGGCGCTTATTCCGATTGTATTCGGGATCATACGCTGGATCATTTTCTGAAAAAAGCGGATGATCTGATGTATGCCCGAAAGACCCTGCATAAAAAGGGACGGGGCTGATAAAGCAGTTCAGGCATGAAAAAAGGCGATGTAAGAGAGCCGACATTTTCAAGTTGGCTCTTTTATTATGAGAGAAAATAGGCTATACTATATTGTATCAAATTAAGAAGGGGATCTGATTATGATACATACGCTGATACCGGAGGAATATGCCTCTTTCGTTGCTTTTGTTGGGATTCTGTTTGCTTTTCTGGCAACCATTATTGCCACGGCAAAGCTGAGCGAATATCTGCCCAAGGATGCAGGCCGGGATTTTGCCCATGACGGCAAGCTTTCCGCCGGAAAGCCCAGGGGCGCAGGGATCATCTTTGTGCTGGCCTTTGTGGTGGCAGCGCTGCTTTTTGTACCCTACAGCGCAGAAACAGTGATTTATCTGGTGCTGGTGGTGATCTGCATGATGACCGGATTTCTGGATGACGCTTCCAAAAGTCCCTGGGGAGAGTACAAAAAGGGTTTTCTGGATCTCTGTGTGGCGGCGCTGGTGGCCATCACATTCCTGCATTACAACTCCAGTGTGGTGGAACTTGCCATGTTTGGCGTGAAATTTACCATGCATCCGGTGGTATTTGCCCTGCTGGCAGTGGTGCTGGTATGGACCTCGGTCAATGTGACCAACTGCTCCGACGGCGTGGACGGCCTGTCCGGTACCCTGACGATTATCAGTCTGATGACCATCTATCTCATTGACCGGATCAAGGAGGTGCCGGGAGATTTTTCTTTCTCCATTCTGCTCTTTTGTGTCTGTATCCTGGGTTATCTGTGGTATAATGCTACCCCCAGCCGTCTGCTGATGGGCGATGCGGGTTCCCGGGCCATGGGCCTGTTTATCAGTATTGCCATTCTGAAAACCGGCTGTCCCTTTTTGTACCTCCCGGTGGCGCTGGTGCTGATCCTGGACGGTGGGCTGGGGCTGCTGAAAGTATCCCTGATCCGTTTCCTGAAGATTCATATTTTGAATAACGTGCGGACGCCGCTGCACGATCATGTACGAAAGGTCTGGAACTGGTCCAACACCCAGACCGTGTTCCGGTTTGCAATCATACAGATTATTCTGTCGGCGGCGGTAATCTATGCAATACAGTAGGAAGCAGGAAAGCTGCGGAACTTAGAACAGCAGATTTCCGGACAGCTGCGGAACTTAGAATAGGAGAATGTGAGATGTACGATAAATTAACAGAAAGCGATATCCGTAAAATGGAGGAGGAGATCGAGGAGCGCCGTCTGGTGCTGCGGCCCAGGCTGCTGGAGGACGTAAAGGAAGCCAGAGCCCATGGGGATCTCAGTGAAAATTTTGAATACTATGCGGCTAAAAAAGCCAAAAATCAGAATGAGAGCCGTATCCGCTATCTGGAGCGCATGATCCGCACGGCCCAGGTGATCTCCGATCAGTCTGCGGAGGATGAAGTGGGTATGAACAATACCGTGACGGTACAGATGCTGGATGACGGCAGCGTAGAGAAATACCGGATCGTCACCACGGTCAGGGGCAATTCCCTGGAGGGACTGATCAGCAATGAATCCCCGCTGGGAAAGGCGCTGCTGGGCCATAAGGTGGGCGACGTGGTGCAGGTACAGGTGAATGCCGCCATCAGCTACGAGGTGAAGATCATGGAGATCGAAAACACAGAGGACGATGACAGCGTAAAGCTGAGGAGTTTTTAGCCTATGAAAAAATATTTTCTGTTTGATCTGGATGGTACGCTGACAGATCCGAAGCTCGGAATTACCACTTGTGTGCAGTATGCATTACATAGTTTTGGAATCGAGGAACCGGATCCGGACAAGCTGGAGCCTTTTATCGGGCCGCCGTTAAA
>JAGANP010000235.1 GCA_017624175.1 Lachnospiraceae bacterium
GATCTCCCGGGGAGTTTTACCAGCTGGATTTTGAGATGAGCTTTGCCACCCAGGAGGATGTATTCCGGGTTGGGGAGGAAGTGCTGTCTGCGACTTTTGAAAAATTTGCACCGGAGGGCTATGCCATCACCCAGGCGCCCTATCCGATTATCAGCTACCGGCAGGCCATGCTGGAGTTCGGCACCGATAAGCCGGATCTGCGCAACCCCCTGCGGATTATCGATGTAACGGAATTTTTCCAGGGCTGCAGCTTCAAGCCCTTTATCGGCAGAACCGTGCGGGCCATCAAGGTACACGCCGAAATGAGCAAAGGATTCCATGAAAAGCTGCTTTCCTTTGCCACCGGCATGGGCATGGGCGGTCTGGGTTATCTGGAGGTATCGGCAGATCCATCTGCGGACATGTCCTACAAGGGGCCGATTGACAAGTTTATCCCCCAGGAAAAAAAGGGAGAACTGGCACAGCTGGCGGGGTTGGCGGCAGGCGATACGATTTTCTTTATTGCCGACAAGGAGGCCAAGGCCAATTTCTATGCCGGAAAGCTGCGCACTGAGCTGGGAGAAAAACTGGGTCTGGTAGAAAAAAATGCGTTTCGCTTCTGCTATGTGAATGATTTCCCTATGTATGAGATCGATGAGGAGACCAAGCAGCTGGGCTTTACCCACAATCCGTTTTCCATGCCCCAGGGTGGACTGGAGACCCTGGAGAAGCAGGATCCTCTTGACATCCTGGCCTACCAGTATGATATTGTATGTAACGGGGTGGAGCTGTCCTCCGGCGCTGTGCGCAACCATGACATGGAGATTATGGTCAAGGCCTTTGCCATTGCCGGTTATGATGAGGAGACACTGAAAAACAAATTCGGCGCTCTGTATCAGGCATTTCAGTTCGGCGCACCGCCTCATGCAGGTATGGCTCCCGGCGTTGACCGTATGCTGATGCTGCTTCGCGGTGAGGAAAACATCCGGGAAGTGATTGCATTCCCCATGAGCGGCACGGCTCAGGATCTGATGTGCGGCGCTCCCAATGATGTGACGGAGCAGCAGCTGCGGGAGGTACACATCAAGGTGCGAGATTAGCACAGGAAGAAGTTCTAATGCTCACAGCAAAGGCTGTTTCGCAGAGAACTTCTGGATCCTGCACTGGGAGAATGCCCGAAAGCAGGCATTCTCCACGGAGATTTGCAATTTAACAGAGCGAAATAAGGAGGTAGAGCATGGCAAATCAGATTACGGATGAAACCATTGACTATGTGGGCATCCTGGCGAAGCTGGAGCTGTCTGATGAGGAAAAGCAGCAGGCCAAGAAGGATAAGGGAAATATGCTGGACTATATTGATCAGCTGGGTGAACTGGATACCACAGATGTGGAACCCATGTCCCATGTGTTCCCGGCGGAAAATGTATTCCGGGAGGATGTGGTGACCAATGGGGATGAAAGCCTGCGGATCCTGCAGAATGCTCCGGAGGAAAAGGACAATATGTTTGTAGTTCCCAGAACCTTTGACTAGCGTATCGTATTCTGGATCACCGGTCAATTTACGTTGGGCAGCAGGCAGGAGGATCTGCCGGAACAGAAAGGGAAATGGACATCAATATGGAATTGTTATCACTTTCGGCTGTGGAGCTGTCCGCAGCCATCAAAGAGGGAAAAACCACTGCGACAGCCGCCATGGAGGCGGTACTGGCGCAGATAGATAAGACAGAACAGGAATATCATTGCTATGTGACGATCGACAGAGAGGGAGCACTGCAGAGGGCATCTCAGGTGCAGCAGCGGATTGAAGCGGAGGAACTGACCGGGCCGCTGGCCGGTGTTCCGGTGGCCATTAAGGATAATCTGTGTACCGAAGGAATGCTGACCACCTGTTCCTCTAAGATTCTGGAGAACTTTGTTCCTACCTATACGGCGGAAGCGGTAAGAAATCTGGAGGCGGCGGGAGCCGTAATCATCGGCAAGACCAATATGGATGAGTTTGCCATGGGTTCTACCACCGAGACCTCCTACTATGGCGTGACCCGCAATCCCAGGAATCCGGAGCATGTGCCCGGAGGCTCCTCCGGCGGCAGTGCGGCGGCGGTGGCAGCGGGGGAATGTTTTTTTGCCCTGGGCTCGGATACCGGCGGTTCCATCCGGCAGCCGGCAGGCTACTGCGGCGTGGTGGGCATGAAACCCACCTACGGTACCGTGTCCCGGTACGGCCTCATTGCATATGGTTCCTCCCTGGACCAGATCGGCCCCCTGACCAGAAATGTATCGGATTGTGCAGCGGTGCTGGAGGCCATTACCTCCCATGATCTTAAGGATTCTACCTCTGTAGCACGCCAGGATACGGACTTTACCAGCGCCTTAGTGGCGGATGTAACCGGCATGAGGATCGGTATTCCCAGGGACTATTTCGGGGACGGCCTGGATGCGGAGGTAAAAGCGGCGGTGCTGCAGGCGGCGGAGGTGCTGCGGACAAAGGGAGCTGTTGTGGAGGAATTTGATTTAAGTCTGGTGCAGTATGCGATTCCTACTTATTACACCATTGCTGCTGCGGAGGCCAGCTCCAATCTGGAGCGTTTTGACGGCATCAAGTACGGCTATCGGGCAGAAGGGGATATGGGGCTGCACAGCATGTATAAAAAGACTCGTTCCCAGGGCTTTGGCTCAGAGGTAAAGCGCCGGATCATGCTGGGCTCCTTTGTACTGAGTTCCGGCTATTACGATGCCTATTATCTGAAAGCACTGAAAGTAACAGCAATGATTAAAAAAGCCTTGGACGAGGCTTTCGCCAGATATGACCTGATCCTGGGGCCGGTGGCGCCCACCACAGCGCCGAAGCTGGGGGAGAGCC
>JAGANP010000236.1 GCA_017624175.1 Lachnospiraceae bacterium
CTCGGGATATTCGGCAGGCAGTGTCTTGGCATACTCCAGCATATCCAGGAAGCTCTGGGAAGTAAAGTTGCACTTTCCGGTCTCCATGTCCACAAAATTACTGCCGCCATAGCTCAGCATATAGTAAATATAGGTGCTGCGCAGCAGGGTACCGAAAGCGCTGGCGCCCTCCGGCATGGTTTCCAGCACTGCTTCCACATCCGCCATGGTCCAGGACTCCGGCTCACCTACCAGGGACTTCTTGGCCACCATGGTTCTCACACTGAAGCTGGGGATTACCGCATACAGCTTTCCGTTGATGGAGAAAGCGTCCCAAACGTTCTGCAGATATTCCAGCTGGCCCAGTTCCTCATCCTCTGCCAGCAGCTTGCTGATATCTGCCAGCACTCCCTTCGAAACATAGTTGCTGTAATCGCCGATATTATTCATTACCAGGATATCCGGCATCTGACCGCTGATAATGTCGTTATTCAGGCGGGTCTGTCCCGCATTCCAGTCCTCATTGCTGTTATAGATACTGTAATCGTTGATCGTGATCCGGTATTCCGTACTGGTCTTATTGAATTCAATTACTTTCGTCCGAAGATCCGAGCCCAGATATTCACTGCCCAGTACCAGCACTTCCTTATCCGGGATATCTGCCGGATCCACATAGGTAAAGTAGGCACATTTCTGTTCCCAGGTGTCCGCATCGTTATAGATTCCCACAAAATGCTGGTCATCTATCTGCTGGATGTAGTTCAGGTTGTTGGCCGCCAGATCCGAATTGATATAATTCATCAGCGGCGTGGGCTCCGCATCCCCCATATTCCAGGTATATACACCGGTACTGTTGGTCAGCAGCAGATCCGTCTTGCTGCCATGATACATATTATAGCCGGAATTGCTGAACGGGAGTTCCGTCTTTTCCCCCTCTGTACCGGTAGCCAGGTCAAAGCTGCCAATGTAGAGCTTGGTCCAGTCTTCATCATAGGTCACCATCATCAGAGTGCCGTCTTCCCTGGTATATACCAGATTGGTGCGTTCAAATGCCGCAGAGTCCAGCTCTTTCCGGCTGATCTCTGCTCCATCAGGAGCATACACCACCGCCTCATATTTGCTGCCTCCCATGATGGCCATGGCTTTGCCCTCTCCGGCATCCAGCAGATAATTGCACCAGGTGTAATCTTCCCCGCTGTTTCCGCCGATCTGCTCGGACCACAGGAACTGACCGCTGATATCCCAGCAATTTAAATAATACCGCTCCTCATAAACATAGTTATCGGGATCGGAAGAATCCTCAAAGGTGCTGTTCTCCACCGCATAGATATGGCCGTCGGAGGTGATCAGGGTATTGTTGATCCAGCTGTTTGTCTCTTCCCTTTCCTCTCTGGTCAGCTCTACAAAACTGCCGTCTGTGCCGTCTGCATTGGAAATATAACAGCCATAGGTGTTATCCACATTGCCGTTTTCGTCATACTCATAGGTATTCACCAATATATATAGCTTATCGTTCAGATAGGCCATCGCATTGATATTGGTGTTATCCATCGCAAACGGCATTTCCAGTTCCTGATAAGTATAGACATTCTCCTTGGCCAGCTGACTGTTTTGCTCTGTATTTTCGCTGTTGCCGCCGCAGGCGGTCAGGCCTAGAGTTATGGCCGCACTCAGGGCCAGCGCCATTCCTTTTTTCCAAAAACCTTTTTTCATATTCTTCTCCCTCGCACATTGCAGATCCGTTCTGCCATATCGCTAAACCATACTATTTCCTGTTTTGCCGCTCTTTCGCCGCTCTCCTGGCTTCTTTCGCCATCTTCTTATCCTGCCGCCGTTCCTGTCTCCGCCGGCTGCGCTCCTCCCTGGGCTTATCCCGGGGATCATCCTCCAGCCAGGACTGCTCCGTCTTTCCCTTGGCCCTGCGCTTCTCACCGGCTCTCTGCAGCTTATCCTGCAGCCCCAGCAGCACCGTTCTGGTGGTCCACTTCTTATTCTTCCAGAGGATGATGATCCAGATCAGCAAAAGCACTGACGGATAGATCAGAAACAGCATCTGGAACAGCGTCAGCAGCGTCAGCATATCTTCATAACCCCTGGCCACATTCTCCCAATAGGGATAAATAATCGCCTTGCCGTTCATGGAGCGGGTACCGAATTCCAGCAGCAGCTCCAGGCGGTTCCCCAGCCGGTAACGGGAGCTGTTCTCCAGAATCTCCACCTCTTTCTCCTGGCTGCCCAGCTGCTCCTGCACATAGTTCAGCGCAAACTCTTTCACCGGATTGGGCATAACGATCTCATAATGATTAATGCCGCTGCAGCTGCCATAGGTACTTAAGGTCTCATAGGATACAAACACTCTCGTGCTGTCCAGTCCCGCCGCCTCATACAGCCGTCCCTGGGGACGCCGCACCACGCCGATGACCATATGGGGAGTCCCGCCGATGTTCACCGTCATTCCCGCCACATCATTGGAGCCGAACAGCTGCCATGCCGCATCCTCATCCAGAATCACATAATCTTTCATCAGGTCATTGCCGGAAAAATAGGAGCCGTTCAGCAGCAGAAGCTGATGAAACAGGAAAAAGTCACCGCCGATCCCCAGTGCATCCGCCTGAACAGTCGCCTTATCGCTGGTCAGGGTAATGGTCCCGTCCGCACTGTAGGCGTCCGCCCAGAGCCTTGCTCCCGGGTTGGAGGAGGACAGCTCTATGGAAGACTCCTGCAGTTTACTGTCCAACGAATGTTCAAAGCTTTCTATGGTATCCTGGGAGATCCCTGCGTTGGGGGAGAAAAAGCAGCTGATCTGTGCCACTCCTCCCTCACTGCTCCAGCGCTCCGCCATCTGCTGCTCCGTCTGGCGGCCTGCAATCAGACTGATCACGCCGGTCAATATCAGGAATATTACCGCAGAGATACCTGCGGATATTCCCAGCTTTATCTGCTTACCAGACAAAGATCTCAACCATTTTTTCATAATATCCTTTCCATGCATCTCACACTTGTCTGCGATACTGCACTAATCCGCACTAATTATTGGCCAGCCGCACCTGCTTTCCTGCCTCTACCGGCTTGGTGGAGGTGGTGATTGCATATTCATATCCATATAACCCGCCGGAAATAGCAGACCGGGTATCATCGGAGGCCAGTACCTCCACATCCACACGTGTTGCAAAATACCGGGTACCGATGGGGGAGCTCTTGGACTCCACGATCAGAATGAACTTGCCGTTGGAATCCTCCCGGATCGCACTGTTGGGCACCGTCATATCATAGTTGGCGCTCTTCTGTCCTACGGATACGTTCAGCGTCTGTCCTGCCACAACGCTCTCACCCGACACATCAAAGGTCAGCAGCTTGTTCTGACCCGGATTATTGGGATCGGGCTTGATGCTGGAAAGCACCACATTGATATCGTCATATCTCCATGCGTTGACCAGCTCCGCCTGATCTCCTACGGACAGGCGCTGGGCCTGCTGGTTGGTCACAGTAAAGCTCATGGTATAGCCCTTGCCCTCGGGCTGCATGGTAAATACAATGCCGTCAGTGGGCGTCTCTAGACCGGACTTGACATTGACGGAGGTGATCAGACCGGAAATCGGTGCCGTAACCTCTGTTCCCATAGCACCGGCAGTCAGCTTATCTACCTCTTCCTGGGCCTTGTTTACCGCCTCCTGGGCGTCCGTGATGGCATCCTTGGCGGTGCTCAGACCAAAGGCATCACCGATATTTTTAATCAGTTCCGTATATTTCTCGTTCTGCTCTGCCAGTGCAGCCTCTTTTTTTGCCAGCTCATCATTGGCCTTGGCCTGCTCCAGCTGGGCGTTGGCTTTCTGTCCGTTCAGATTGCTGATCGTGCCGGAGGTATCCCCGGATGCTTTCTTGGCGTCCAAAGCCGCCTGGGCCGCATCCAGATTCTGCTGGGCCGTGCGCTGCTGGCTCTCCAGATTGATTACATTCTGGTTGGCCGTCAGACGCTGGGCGTTCAGGCTGTCCAGAACAGAGGAATCTCCGCCGCTTACGGCAATCACCTCTTTCTCCTGGGCGATCTGCGCATCCAGGGAGGTGAGCCAGTTTTTGGCCGTGGTCAGATCGTTATTGATGGTATTCAATGCACTCTGGGCATTGTTTACCGCCGCAGTCTCCTGGGTCACATCCGCATTATTGGAGGGCGTGATGGAAATCTGTCTGTCAAGCGCAGCAATCCACGCTGTCCACTCATCCACCTTGACCTGCGCCGCATCTCTCTCCTTCTCCGCTGCCGTAATCGCATTTTTCAATGCATAGATCTGTTCCAGATAACTGCTGGTACTCTGGGTGTTTCCTGCACTCTGCATAATGGATATGTCATAGTCACCGGTCAGCAGCTTCAGTTCAAATGCGCTCTGGGCGTCCTCCAGGGCTTTCTGGTTCTGCTCCAGGGTCGTCTTAGCCGTCTCCAGATCCGTGCTGTCGCCCTCGGTCAGATAGCAGAGCACCTGTCCGGCCTCCACCTTATCGCCCACCTTGACCTCCACGCTGGCCACTTCCCGGGTCTCCTTGATCTTCACATTATAAGGATCCCCGCTCTCCACCTGGCCCGTTCCTCTGATCTTGGCCGTGATGGAACCGCTCTCCACATACTGGGTTGCCACCTCAGGCAGGGAATAATTCTGGATCGTATTGGAAAAAAATGTCAGCAGCAGCAAAATAATCAGAAACACAATGGCTGCATTCTTGACCCACTCTCTTTTCTTGGTACCATTCTCGTTCATCGTAATAAACCATGCCCTTTCTTTTTATCTGGATAACTGCCGTCTGCGGCCTATCCCTTTATTCCTCCCTGATAGGTAATGCCGTCCACCAGGTATTCTTCTCCGTACAGGAACACCAGCAGGCCGGGAATCATATAGATCGTAGCCACGGCAAATGCCAGCCCGATTTCACCGGAATTGATCTTGCTTAAGAACTCCGACAGGGGATGCATCTCCGAATCCGAAAGCAGGATCAGCGGCTGCTCCACCATGTTCCAGTAATCAATAAACACCAGGATCGCTGCCGATGCAATCGCCCCCTTGCACAGCGGGAAGCATACCTTTGTAAACACCTGCCACTCCCCTGCGCCGTCGATCTGCGCCGCTTCAATCCCCGATATGGGGATTCGCCGCATGAACTTGGTCAGCAGGAACACCGCAAAGGGGGAGAAAATTCCCGGCAGCCAGATCGCCCACCTGGTATCCAAGATATTCAGCCAGTCAGAGACCAGATAGTTGGGCACCAGCGTAACCTGATACGGCATCAGCATCAATATGATATACAGGAAAAAGATGATCTCTCTCAGCCGCCCCCTGTATCTGGCAAAGCCATAGGACGCCAGAGTAGCCACCGTCAGCTGGAAGATCACGATGGGTCCTACCAGGATCACCGAGTTCCAGAATTTCAGCAGATATTCCGGGCTCTTGAACAGTACGGTAATATACTGGCTGAAAGACACCATATCCGGTATAAATTTCAGATTCACTTTCTCTGCTATGTACACCTTGCCGCCCGATGAGGTAGTGGCGAAGACCATACCGTAATTGGAACTGATCTCCGATGAGGACATAAAAGAGTTGGTGATGGTCAGCACAATGGGCATCAGGAACAGGATTGCAAAAAAGGCAGCAACCAGCGTACCGACTGCAATCTTAGCATTGGACCAGGCCCTGCGCCTTTTGGCGGCCTTTTTCAGTCTGCTCCGGTCTCTGTCCAGAGACTGAGGCTTCATACGCTTGCTCATCCTTCCACATCCTTTCCGAAGCGGTTCTCCACGATGAACAGCAC
>JAGANP010000237.1 GCA_017624175.1 Lachnospiraceae bacterium
CTTCAAGTCTCTGGCAATCAGGCTCCTGATCATCTCTCTATATTCATATATTTCACGAAAAACGCCCATTTGTCCTCCAAAATAACACACGACTCCCTCCCACTCCTGTTTCCCATAAAACAGGTCAGAAGTGAGGGGGAGTATAGTTCTATATTATCTCATTTTATTTAATACCATAAGAAGAAACAATATTTGCAAACTCAACACTATCAGCAAAACCGTCAAAAATCCCCTGTCTGGTATAGGACTTGTCCTGCAGCCTGCCAACCCAATCCTGTAATCCGACAGTTTCCGGCTCTCTGTTTAACATGGTTCGGTACAGTAGCGTAACAAACTCCGTATCGCTCAGATTTCGATCATTCATCTCCTTGGAAAACACAAAGCCCCATGCTACCTGCTTGGGTGTTTCTTTCTTCTTCAGCAGTCTGCCTGTCCAGTCATTCAAACCGGCCACATCAGGCTTGCGGTCCAATGCAAGATTATATAAACGGCTTACAAAAGCAGTTATCCCCGCATTCTGATCCCGATTTTCCGTTAAGGTTATGGAACCCTTTACAATGGAGTAGTTCTCACACATCTGCGCAAACTCAGTTGACTCCATGAATCCCCAAAGCACATAGGTTCTGGACATTCCCTGCTCAAATACACCCAGCCACGTCTCCATTCCCGGCTGATCTGCAGGCCTGTCAAACACTGCCTGATATAATAACTGGATATATTCTTCATCTGTCTTTTCTTTATTGATAAATTCCTGACTCTCAAAAATATTCTGAACAACTTTTGCACCTGTCAGTTTTCCGTCATACAATCCATTACTCCACTCAGCCAGACCGGTGGCATCCACTGTTCTCTCCAGTACTTTCTCATATAATCTGCTGACAAACTGGCGGTCCAGGACACGGTGATAGTCTTCTATGGTGATCTGTGCAGTATCTTCCCCATTTACCATCTGACTGCCGTTTGCGGTATAGTAATAGCTGGTACATACAATCGTATAAGTACCCTCGGTAATCTTACTGGTATCCCGGGTATCCCAATTATAACTAATGGTTTTGGAGCTCTTTTCATTATCAAATGCCGCCGACTGCAAAGCAACCAGTTCATAATTGTTTGTGCTGGTATCACCCTTATAAATCCGAATCGTATAGGTCTCCAGATCATTTCCAAAGCATCTGATGTCAAAACTCAAAGGAATCAATGCATTATTGGCATAGACAGCATCAAACACGGTAGGATGGATCTGGATTGTCCCATGCCCGCTGGCTCCTACCTCAACATCTTCCACCACTACAACTGACCCCAGTTCCAGACCATCCGGCTCGCCCTCTGCCAGCGCCGTCATGGATATCATGGCACACATTACCAGGCTGGTAATCAATGCTGCCAAAATCTTTCCCTTTCTCATCCTCATTTCCTCCATTCGGTATAATATCTTTAATTATATTCCCTCCCGCAGTCTTCTGCAACAGACACAGGAAAAAAATTCATTAAGTTTTTATGAATCTCCTGACAACTGATGTAAAAACTGTGTATATCTGTCCACGATCACTTCCCAGGCAAAATTCTCCAGCACATAGCTTCTTCCGTTCTTCCCCATCTGCCCGGCTATATCAGGATGCTTCCGATAATATTCCAGCGCACCCTCAAATTCATAATAGGTATCGAAATACAGTCCTCCCTGGGATTGTATCGCAAAGCTCTTAGTCACCGCACATGCCCCGCTTACCAATACCGGTCTCCCGCACAGCCAGCTTTCCATGATCACAATGGAAAAACTTTCATTGTGAGACGGGTTACACATAAATTCCGCAGCAGCACAGGCATCATACTTATCCTGAACCGGCAAAAACCCCAGGTCATGTACCCTGTCCCGGAGCTCTGTCGGAATCTCCACCTTTCCCCCGCCGATCAGAACCAGCTGCAGCTGTGTATCATGCCGTCGGATATACTCCCGGAAATAAGCCAGCAACGTATAGATATTCTTGCCGACATCTTTGCGTCCGGCATACAGTATAAACGGCTTATTCATCTGATACTTCCGCCGGAATCCGTCGGCATCTCCCTGAAAATCCGTATAAATCCCCGTACCCAGCACAGCCTTGGCCACTCCTGACGTATCGTACAGCCGCTCTGCCAGCATCCGCTCCGGCTCTGCCAGAAAGATCATTCCTCTGACCTGTGAAAACACCTTTTTGAAATGCTCCATGTAAGCATAGCTTTCATCATGAAAGCAGGGAATCATCACCGCTTTTTCCGGCGCTGCCTGAATACCGTAATAGGTAGTTCCGAACATATAGGGAGTAAATACATAAAGCGCATATTCCTCCTTATGGATCCGCAGATATTCATATAAAGCCGGGCTATTTACCATTTCCTCCAGAAAAACCTTTTCCTCCTCATAGCTTACGGGCAGGCCCTGCATGAATTTAAAATTGATTTTTCCAAAGCTATCCGTATCCCGTATGCGTACGTCAAACCGCCGCACAGGCACATTATGAACCATGGTCACGCCTGCAGGATAATAATTCCGGCTCCAGTCCGAACCAAATTCTTTTACTCTGGTGGTCAGCACCTCCAGTTCCATGCCTGCTGAGGCCAGGTGCTCCGCCAGACCTCTGAGTGCGGCTTCTGCACCGCCGGGAATATCCGGCCCGTACCAGGGAATAACAAAACCGATTTTCTTCATCACTTCCCGAATTCCTCCATCTTATGCTGCAGGGTTTCCAACTCTTTCTGCAGCATATCCAGCCGCTCCTGCTGCTGCTGAACCTTTTCTCTCAAGTCCGCATTCTCCACCTGATAATTACGCACCTGATTGAGAAAACAGGTTACACTGGAATTAAACTTATTCTGGAACTGAAATGCCTGAAAAATAACAAATAAAAAACATCTCCGCAGGGCTTTCTGAAAAAAAACCTTTACCGGATTGCCGCTGAGAGGAAAATAGATGGGATTCTGGCTATTGGCATTCAGATAAGCCGCCTGCCGTTCCAATTCCTCCTGATCATAGCCAGCAGTTACAGTTCTGGCGGAAGTAATGGCAATGTCCGAAAAATCCAGATCCTCTTCCTTATAGCCTTTATCCCGGATCTCCTGCCGGATCTCCTCCATGATTTTATCCACATCAATTGTCTGCATCGCGCTTCCCTCTCCTCCAATATTCTCAGCAGCCTCTCCTTTAATGTCGAATACTGATACTTTTCCAACTGCAGCTGCTGACCGTTCAGAACCTCCCGGCGGATGTCCTCCCGGCGTACAAGCTCTGTCTGCTCCGCCCACTCTTTCGGGCTGCGGCTTTTCAACAGCATGCCTCCCCGCCCCAGGGTGTCCGCAACAGCGGATGTATCACGTGCCAGGATCGGTACTCCAAACAGCATTGCCTCTACCAACGGAATACAGAATCCCTCATGCTCACTCATACACCAGAATACATCAGCCAATCTGTAGCAGGCCAATATCTCTTCAAAACGAATGGAGCCTGTAAAAATCACCTGCTCCTCATTCAGTCCCAGCAGGCGGGTATATTCCGCCAGTTCATTCCGGTAAAGCTCCATACCGCTATAGCCGCCCGCCAGAAAAAGTCTTGCCCGGGAATTGCATTGTTTCTGATAATACGCAAATGCCCTGATCAGATCCTCCTGCTTTTTGTTGGGGCATATCCGTCCTACAAACAACAGATTAAAGCGCTCCTGATCCTGATATTTTTCCAGAAAAGTCTGATCCGGCTTTCGCCGGTACTCCTCCACAGGAATCAGGACCGGCAGCACATCAATCTGACACCGATAACCAAGACTTCTCAAATGTTCCCGGTTAAAAGCCGAAGCCGCCAGCACTCGATACGGTACCTTCGCCAGTTTCCGGATCTGCCACAGACCTTCACGGCACTTTTTCTCCATGGCAGGATTATAACCGGCAAAATAGGCGGCGGGCGTAATATTGTGATACCTGAAAAGGATACGGCACCGCATACTTTCCAGCATTCCATTCAGGCGGCTTCCTATGGAGAGATGGTATATCAGAATGTCCGTCTCTTTCATTTCCGGGAGTGAATCTATATGCCATGCAACGCCCTGCGGTACATTGGGAGCAATGTAGTCCGCATAGATTCCCGTCTCATATCCCGCCTGCTTCAAAATTCCGTCAATCGCCAATGCTTCATTGCCCACGCCGTCGCCTGCAGACAAGGAGGGCAGCATCTGCCAGATTCTCATCATGTAAGCTTCTCCTTCAACTCGGCCAATTCTTTCCTAAGCCGTTCATTCTCTGCAGTCAGACGATCCAACTGATGTACCAGTTCACGCAGATAGTTGGCCTCCTGTATATTGATCCGGTTCTGGGTCTGGATCACAGGATGAAGCAGGAACATACAGGCCTTACCAATACAGCGCTGTATCAGACGTACAGGAGCACTTCCCCCCTCTGTCTGCACCTTTTCCGGCAGCATACAGTTCCTGTCGAGATATCCGAGCCTATGATACAGCAGCCGTATCTCCTCGCAGGCGGCTCCTGCCTCCTCCTTATCTGCCGTAATGGTCTCAAAAAGAGGCAGATTATCGCTGTCCTCCGTATCGTTATCCACTACAAATTCCGATCCAGCAGCCATAACTCCGCCTCCTTTCTGTTTTCTGATAAGCTATCCTCTTTTATTTACTGGGGCAAATTAAAGGATGCTACCAGATTATGGAATTCCTCTGCACCGGAGAAGCCGTTTACCACATCCTCTCTGGTACCGCCCTTTGCCAGAAGATTCATCCAGACATTATAGCCTTCCGAATCTGCCGCTCTGTTAAAATAAGTAGCATACATGGTATTTACAAATTCATCATCGCTCAGATTTTTCGCAATAAACTCATCTGAAAATACGAAGCCCCATACCACATTCTCAGGAGGCATGCCGTTCAGAATTTCATTACACCAGGTATTCAGCCCCTCTATATCCACGGTTCTGCCCAACGCTTTGGTGTAATTTCTGGATACAAACTGTGTCACGCCACGGTTCAGATCCCTAGCTTCCGTCAAGGTTACGCTGCCGCTCTGAATTCCATACTCTGCACACAGATTCTGGAACTGTACGGATTCCGCAAAACCATGGTAGATATACAGCCTGGAGAAACCGGTTGCCAGCTCTTCCATCCAGAATGCTCTGCCCTGTTCATCGCCAGCCTGGCCGAACATGGTCTGATACAGAATATCAATATACTCCTGATTGCCCAGATTCTTATTGAGAAATTCATCCGAGAAGAAGAAGCCATGGGCTACTTCTGCACCTGTCATATCACCGCTGACCAGCAGATCCACCCAGGTATTCAGACCGCTTTGGTCAGGTGTTCTGCCCAAAGTATTCTGATACAGCCGCACCACAAACGCTTCGATCTGCTCTATATCCGCTGTATTCCCCGGGGTATTGCCCTGAGTTCCGTCTAAGGTAAATCCATTGGCGGCATTAATACAGATCACATTGCCATCCGTATTTTTCACATACAGCACTATGCCGCCGGTTCCGGCCTGTGCCGGATAATCCACTGCGAATCTGCCGCCGTCCGTTACCGTCATGCCTGTCTTTGTACCGTTAATCACTACGCCGGCTTCCACATTGTTATAATAGTTCTGGCCGCTGGCACTGCTGGCTGTCAGGCTGGAAACAAATAACTGATTGTTCAGCATCTGGGATGAGGCATTACCGATATTAATAGCATTATTTTTAAAGCCTGTCTGATTGTTGATCGTCACTGTATTATTGGTGCCGTTTACAACACTGTCACTATTTGCCGTAATACCGCTTCTTCCAAAATTACCGATGCGGTTCCCATTCAGTGTAGCTGTACTGCCTCTGTTAATAACTACGCCAAAGCCTTCTTCCGCAATATTCGTCTGACAGATCTGGTTGTTTTCCGCTGTCACAGTACTTGCGCTAAACAGCATACCGTAGCTTGCGCCGTCAGACACTGTGGAATTCTTAATCACTACATTGGAGGACTCTATATAAATTCCGGCGTCTCCATCGCCGTTTCCTAAAGTATTCATCACCGTACATCCATCAATCGTACCACTGCTGGTTCCCTGATTTCCATCGTATACAATACCATTCACCCGAGATGCAGATACTGTATCCTTGACCAAATCTGCCTGCGAACCACGGGATATGGAAATCCCCATTCTGCCAGAACCACTAACCGCATTATTACTGATGATTACCTGCTGTGATTGGTAACTCACCTGAATACCATGATTACCGGAATTAGCAACCGTATTGCCATCCACCGTCACATTCTTAGAACCGGCAACAATAATACCATTACCATTATCAACAACGTTGCTATGCGTATCCGTAACCCTATTATTGACAACTTGAGTACTCTCCGAAGAGATAACCACTAGACCTTCTCCGTGATCCCCGCTGACACCGGTCAATGCGCTTCCGCTGACTGTATTGCCATCCACTATAGACGCTGTATCCTGCTCCAGCTGAATACCGGTTCTCCCGGAATTTGCCACACTGTTCCCCTGAATCGTATTATTCCCGGTAGCAGCCACTCGTATCCCCAATGCCGGGGCACTCTGTATGGAATTACCGGAAATCGTTAATCCCGAGGAATTCTCAGCATTAATGCCGCACCCGATCAGAGTACTGTTCTTGATCGAAATACCGGTGCTGTCCTTGATATCAAAACCATAACTGCAGCTTCCGCTGCCCACTTCAACTGTCACACCATCATAGGTAGAATTACTCATACCGACGATCTGCAGAGGTGTGCAATCATTCGCCACCCATGTACCTCCATGGACAGTTACATTGGAAGTGCTTCCCACATTCATTGCATGCAATACCGGATGCCCTGCCATATTGGACGCTGTCATGATTCTGGCTCCATCCGCTTCGATCACCGTATTGGAAGATACATAGAGAATATTACCCACGGTATATTCTCCCGCCGGGATCACCACCGTCAAAGTCTCCCCTGTACTGTCTGCCTGGTTCAATGCAGCCTGAATATCACCGTTCTCTACCACAACCTCTTTGGCCTGCACGGTCAGACCACTCATCAATACCACAGTAGCCACACTGCCCAGAGTACATAAAAACTTTTTAAATGCGTTTGCGTGTAATTGTTTGTTGTACAACTTTTCTCCCTCCATTTCAGATAGATATAGAATAGAATCAGGATCTGTAAAACCCACGCTCTAATAGTAACATGAGGCGATTCAAAAATCAACCGTCACTGCCAATAATTGCTATGCCTAATACGGGCTGATTCCGTAGCTTTCCATCAACTCATTAAACTCTGCGCTTCTGGCGAAGCCCTGGAATACAAATTCTCTGCCTGTACCCTGATTAAGCCTTCCCACCCAATCGTTAAAGCCCGCAGCATCACTCTCTCTATTCAAAAAAGTCCGATACAGAATCCTGACAAATTCCTCATTTGTAGTATTATGACTGAGAAACTCCTGTGAAAAAATAAATCCGTAAGCTACCGTTTCCATGGTCTGTTCTTTTCTCAGAATGATTCTACACCAGTCCTCCATACCCTGATCGTCTCCGCTGCGTCCCAAAGCCTTATTATATAGTCTCGTCACAAAAGCAGTTACCCCTTCATTCTGATCTCTGTACCCGCTGCTTGTTATTGTGCCCTGCTTCACACCGTAGGTGCTGCATACATTTGCAAACTCTGAAGAGTTTACAAAGCCTGCATACACATATTCCCGGCTCATGCCAATGGCAAGCTTGTCCAGCCAGACTTCCTTTCCCTCCGCATCCGCTGTCCGGTCAAACATCACCCTGTACAATAGATCCAGATATTCCTCATCAGACAGCATTTTCGCTTTAAATTCCTCGCTGAAAAAGAACCCATATGCCACATGTGCGCCGTCACTGCCGCCGGAGATCAGCTCCTGATACCAGTACTCAATCTCTTCATCCGTATAACTGCTGTGCCCCAGAGCATCCGTATATAATCTGATAATAAACGCTTTCAACAGCTTTGCCTGCTCCTCCGTAGGGTTGATGACATCAGAGGTACCAGGCTCCGGGCACGCAGAAGCAGGCATATTCAGATATACCGGTATCTTGAATACAAACATATTATTCAGAGCTCCGGCTTTCTCATAGGCCGCTCTTGTTGTGGCTCCTTCAGTCATGGGGGCCGTTATATTCTGCATATACTGATGATAATACAGGCCGTTATAGGATGGATCTACATCGAATTTCTGCAGATACAGCGTATCCTGCCCTCTCAATATGTAATTCCGGGATATAAATTCCGCACCGCCTGCAATGGATTTCACACGGGTATTCCAGCCCTTGCTCTGGGCATACTTCAACCCTGATTCAATTACCTGCTGATCCGTGGTTCCCGATGCGCTGATATTATAATAGTTGTAATATCCCTCATATCCGGGATATGTACCGGAGATCAGAGCAGAGGTTCCATTGACGCCCTGTTCCTGATAAACCCGGGAAGCCAGATGAAAAGGACTTACTCCCAATCCCCGTCCCACATTATAAAAGTTCTGGGCATAGGTTATTCCTTCCCCGGGGATTTCTCCTCTCATAAAGGTAGTCTGTATAATATTCTGAACACCCTGCACGGTATGATAGCTTTCGTTATAGGTCAGCTGTTCAAACATGAAAATATACCGTTCATTCAGGAAATTACGGGGATCAACACAGTACTCCACGGCTTCCTTGGTAGCCAGATACCAGCTTGAAGACCGTTGCTCCCCTTTCCAGGCATCCGATTTGGAAGAATGTACCCAGCTGCGGTCACCAACCATCTCTTCCGCAATGACTGTTTCCCAATTCAGATTGGTATTAAAGGGCACAAACACCCAGTTGGGGTGCTGACTTTTCAATTGATGCAGATAAGAGCGGTAAGATTCCGGAAATGCCAGAATATCATCGCTGGCCTTTACTATAGGCTCTTCTGTACTTTCCCCTTGCCCCAACGGGTAGCTCTCCTGCCAATCCAGAAAACGCTCATCCGAGCTGATCAGATACTCACTGTGCACATAACCCGTATAAGTCTTTTCATTATAAGTATAGCTTACCAGATACCATGCCTCATTGTCCTGTATCGTTACCCCTTCTATGAACACCTGACTGCCGGAGGGAATCTCCACCAGGCCGCTGCTTACAAATTCGGGACCGGCTGCCAGGGAATAGCTGTCCGTATGATATACCACCGCCAGGATTTCTCTTTCTTCCGCCAGCTGCACCAGAGCCTGCTCCGCCGCATCCAACGAAGCATCCTGCGCTTCCATGGCCTGTAGGTTCAGCTGCAGATTGCTGAATAGCATAAAGCATGCCATACCCAAAGTCAACATCCTTATCGCTTTCTTTTTCATCCTCTCATCCTTTCTAAATGTTCTCTTCTGTCTCTTCCTCTACTTTAAGCAACGTCTTCTGTACGATACACCCGGATTCCGCATAAAGATTCCACTCTATCCGGTATTCCCCTGCTTCCTCCGGCGCCATGAGCAAAACCTGGAAGTTCCGGTCCGTTCCCTGAAATCGGGAGGAACCGATGCAAACCGTCCTGTCCCTTTCATCCCACACCGTCCACGTCAGCTGCCACTGCCTGTCCCGGCGTAAAGCCCTGGTCAGCATCACCTGAAAGTCCATGCGAAGAAAATCCCCTTTCAGTATGGGTATACTGCCCGGCGTGCGAAGCAACAGCACACCATCCCTGTCACAGACTGCAAAAACCGGTTCCATACCGTACCTCCTGCGATAGTCCAGCTGCCAGTCATGATACAGGATAAGCCCTCTCTCATGGCGCTGTTCCTCCCGTCTGCAGATCTCTGCCTTACGCCGGTTTTCTTCGGATATATCCGGCACAAATTCCTTGGAAAAGCCTGCGAAACGGCCTCCTTTCCGATATACCTCCTGTTCCTCGTAGACTACGTCATAAAAATTTTCAAAGAGGTATTCCGGCCTTTTTACTTCTGTATTCCAGTCCTCCAGAAAGCCCGGCCAATCCATTGTCACATAGGGATAAATCTCAATCAGCTGCGGATATGCACTGACCAGGTAATTAAAATATCCGCTCCATTCGCTGGCGGCGCCATTCAGGATCTGGGGAAACTGCTCCAGCATCTCCAGAAACAGACTTTTGCAGATAATCTGCGGCATATGTGCATCAAACATATAGGTGGAATACCCTTGTTCCAACAAAAAATCCCGGCACTTCCACATACTGATATCAAAAGAGGTGGGATTGCCCTGTGTTCCTTTCCATGTACGGAGATCCCCCACATAATAAGCTTTAAACTTATTGTTTTCAAAGAAGCTTTGCATTTGAATCTCCTGCAGGGGCCGGTAATCATCGTCACTCATGAGGAAAACCTCGTCAATTATAGCATGGGATATAGCCTTTGCGCGCAGGAAAATATTGCGAGCGGCATGATCCGTGGGCAGTTCACTGCCTCCAAGAATGACGCTGTCCATCAGATACCGGATCTGCAGACGACCTGTATATCTACTGTTGACTTCCGATTCCATGGCATCCGGACAGCACAATACCACCTCCTGAATAAAAGGCATATAGTACTCGATAAAGGGCAGGCTGCGCAGAAAATCCTCCGTTCGGGCCGAAAGCATTACCATCTGCTTTAACTGCGGAACAACTGCCGGAGCCGAAAGCAGCTGCCCTCCGGCTAATCCCTTTACTGCCTCGGCAATCCGCTCCGCCACCTGATCCCAGCTGACCGGCCTGTACTGCCGCAGGGCTTCCCGCATCTGCCCATAAGCAGGCTCCCGATCCGCCGCTTCCACGGTACGGATCAGAGAATCGGAATCTGTCGGAGAAAAATACCGGCAATATTCTCCCCCCACCTCACGCATTACCGGATGATCCGAAGCCAACACGGGAATCCCCCGGCTGCAGGCCTCTGTAATGGGCAGGCCAAAGCCTTCGGTAAAGCTGGGAAACACCACAAATCTGCTGTTTCCATACAGATATTCGATATCCGCATCTGTCGCCTCCGTCAGCCAGTGCAGCTGCCTGCCCAGCCGGGGATGGCGGCGGATCCGCTCCGCTGTCTCTTCAATGTTCCAGCCCTGATGCCCCGCAATGACCAGCTGCCAGCCACGTTCAAACAGACTCCGCTCCATAGCATCCAACACCAGTGCATGATTCTTCCTCGGTTCCACCGTACCCACCATCAACAGATATTTTCCTCCGGCAATAATCTCCTCCAGCCTTGTCGACGGCCTTACGGACTGCTGCCTGCGAAAATCCGTCCCCAGCCAGGAAACACTGCAGGGGGCCGGATTCTCCACACCGATCTGTTCCATAAACGCATGCAGATACTCAATATTTGTCTTTGTGGAAGAGATAAACAGGTCTCCGTAGGCAACACAGGCCACCATATAGCCCAGAAATGCCTGGATGGTCACTTCTGCCGCATATTCAGGCCACATAATGGGGATCAGATCCTGAAAGCAGACCGCAAGCTTAACCCCCCTTGCCTTTAATTTCGGATAGAGTACCATGCGGTTGCACCTGGAATGCCATACGCTGTCCAGTTCCAGTAAAACACTGCCGTGCGGAAATTCCTGCGGACAGATTCTTTGGGATGTCCGAATCTTTTCCCTGTCTCCCGTTCCCTCCCGATAATATGCCAGAAAAGCAGGCAGGGACAGGATTCCGAAGTTGTCCTCCTGCTCCCGGTATTCCAGCAGAATAATTTCAAGCTGCGGATCCTCCGCCAATCTGGTCACTACCTCCCGAACCACTCTCTGAATCCCGCTTATGAAGTTCACATGCATCAGATTGCTGACATCAATATATACTTTCATTCTTTTCCATTTATCCTCTCATCAGCAGCTTCATCGCCAGTTTTTTCAAAGGCACCTTGATACATAAAGGAAGCCTGCGGCTCACCTGATAGCCTGCTGACAGAAGCCGCTGCTTAAGGCTTCTTCCGGCATATCCCTGCGCTGCATCCGCCTCCGCATAGATATTATTCCGAATCACCCTACCCTTAGCGGCCACCTCAGGATTCTGCATCAGGGTATCCAGTACGGCTTTGCGGTAAGCCCAATCGGAAAGCTCTGTCTTTGCCTGCCATCTTCGGATCACCTCCTGCTCCGGCAGAATCTCCAGCAGACTGTAATACGCCATCTGCAGAAATTCTGTCCGATCTGCGTCCAGAAGCTCCTGCACATCCAGGATACCGGGAGTGCAGGTATTGAGATACAGCACCACCCGGCTCCCCGGCAGCTGCACACTGCTCCCTGAAGCTTCTATATTCTGTTTTACCAGTGCATATGCTCGTTCAAAGCTTTGTGATATATCCGTCATATTGTCCTTTTCTCTCTCTGCTGTGCCCCTACGAAAATGCGATAAACCCTTGCCTGCATTTGTCACATGCCGTCCAATATCTCCTCCATCTGCTCACAGCACTGCTCCCAATTCACAGGCCGGTATTCTCCCAGGCGGCTCTTTCTCTCCTGATATTTCCTCTCATCCTCATATTCCATCACCACACGGCACAGATCCGCCGCATCGTCCTGCTTAAACCAGTCACAATACTCTCCCGCCACCTCCCTGGACACCGGGATATCTGCCGCAATGACCGGCGTCCCTCTCTGGATGGATTCCAGAATGGGCAGTCCAAACCCTTCTGTATAGCTGCAAAAGGCCAGAAATCTGGCATGCTGGTACAGATAGTCAATCGCTGTATCCTCCAGCCCGTCAAAATGATAGATTCCCCGGTTATAATCCGGATGGGCATAAAGCTTCTGCGCAAATTCCTCCATATTCCACCCCATATACCCGGCCAGTATAATATGATATCCCGCCTGCTTCAGCCCCTTTTCATAGGCTTCCAGCAGCAGCTTATGGTTCTTGCGGGGTTCTATGGTACCCACCATCAGAATATACGGGGAGGCTTCCGCTGCCGTCTGCACCCGCTCCGGCACTTCCTCTGCCGTCACCTGCTCCCGCTGTCGGAAATCTGCTCCCAGGGGCACCACATAGCACGGGGGCAGCTGTATCCCCAGCTGATCTGCTAACTGCTTCAGTTCGTCTGCGGTTGCCCGGGCGTTCACGATCATGGCGTCCGCATATTGCAGATGAGCGCCGATATAATCCATGAAATTATATACGCCACGTTCCAGACAATACTGCGGATGGGTTATGGAAATAATATCATAGATATGCACCACAATGCGTACCCCCTGCTTTTTCAGATGAGGCAGCAGATAACTGCGTTTTACCCGGCACATCCACACGGCATCCAGGTCAAAGAAAATATCTCCCGGCTGCATATCCCGGATTGCCAGGGTCTTACCGGTTATCATCTTATTCTTGACGCCCTTATGTCCCCTGTAATATTTGATAAAACGCTGATGATCAATGATGTGGTACCTGTCTTCTCTCGCATTGTAGTGTAACAGGACGATTTCCTCCTGCCGGTGCTCCAGCAGCCGCAGAGTAATTTCCCGGGTCACCCGCTGTATTCCCGTTATGAAAGTGGCCAGAGTCAGCACACTGACATCTATATAAATCCTCATATAAATACCTTTCTGATAATTTTCTGCACCGGCATCGGCAATTTCTTACCGAATTCCCGCAGAGACGACTTGTCCGTAAGCCCATACAGCAGGCCTAAGGCGTGATACCGAACACCCCTTTTCTGCTCAAAATACGGATTATGAATTATGCGGATCTGATTAATCGCCACCACGCTGGAGTTGGCGATACTGCGAAGCACCTCCTCCTGAAATTGTTCCCGCTCCTCCCCATATCGCTGTTCCCAGAAAGTGACGATTCTTTCCTCCGGCAGTCGTTTCAGAGCTGCCACATGAACTGCCTGCATAAAAGCAGGGTTGGAAAGCTTCAGATATCCGGAAATATCAATCTCCTGAGGATGTGCGCCCACATCACACAGAAAAGTTTCTTTTTCATAAGGAAATTTTCCGCCCGCCGTATCCATATTGGCCTGTACCACATCGTACAGTCTGCTGTAAACCTCCTGGTTCATCATACTTACCTCTTTTTCCTATCGGAGGCGCCGCCCAATTCTTCCCATTGCCGCATATACTGCCGGACAATATACTCCGGCATATATTCCGAAAAGACTTCCTTTTTCTCCGGCAAAGCTGACGCCTCTGTGATTTTTTTCTGCCATTCCTCCGGACTATATGGCTCGTCCACATAAACCGCTTTTCCCTGCGTTACCTCTTCCAGGCAGGAGCATCTGGTCATGACCACCCTTTTCCCCCGCAGCATGGCTTCTATGGGAGGCATACCAAAGCCCTCAAAAATACTGGGGAACAAAAACACTCTGCAATGCTCATAGAGATAATCCCGCTCCATATCCGTGACATAGCCGGTCTGCACCACACACGGTCCGATGCCGTAATCCTCCAGTTTTGCCTCCAGCTGCCCGGTATCACCGCCCACACCGCTGATGACCAGCAGGCGTTCTCCCCAAGCTCCCTGCTCTTTCATCTGCTTCACAGTAAGCAGCAGAGTGTCCAGATTTTTATGCGGCAGCAGAGAACTGACACAATACAGATAGTCCCGCTGCGCCAGCTCCCGAATCTGCGGACGAAGTTCTGTTTTTACCTGTTCCCAGTCATATTCTTTCATGGAAATCGGCACATACATGATCTGCAGTTTATTCTTTGCTTTGGGGAAGCGACCGGCCAGGTCCTGCCTGCAGTAGTCCGAATCCGTGAGGACTCTGCGTGCTCTGCGGCAGGTATGTCCCCACTCATACCGCAAAAACATGCGGCGAAGCCGGGAAAAATACGCCGGATAATGCATGGCCTGCAGGTCATGAATCACACAGACATAGGGGATCCCGCTGCCCCAGGTCCACGGCATACTGTATACCGGGATGAACAGAACATCAATCTCCTGCTTGCGGGCGGTTCTATCCAGATGAAGATTCTCCCATAGAATACGCTGCGGCTGGCTGCTGCTGTCTGTGGGACAGATATAAAGCTGCATCCGGCTTTGGACTTTTACGGCATAATGCCGGAAGCTGTCGGCATTATCTCTGGCAGCAAACAGGATATATTCATTTTCCGTATCATATTGTTGAAAACCATCCAGCAGACTGCGGACAAAGGACTCCGTTCCGCCGCATTTCCCTACTCTCACCCACAGTAAATCAATTCCTATCCGCATACCGATCCTCATACCTCTTTGCGCCGGGCATGTCTGCACCGTTACGCCTTTTCAGCTCTTGTGCACACAGGCCTACCCCAGCACCATCTTCGCCAGCTCAATCCCCACACACTCCACCAGATACAGCCTGCTGTAGCCGTTGATCCGGTAGCAGTATTGATAGCGATCCCGGATCCGCTGCTTCGCCGCTTTAAAGCTTTTCTGATTGCTGGCGCCGCCCATGGCAAAATCCGCCAGGGTTCTGTCCACGGTGACAATCTTTCTCCCCTGCTTTCTCATCTGCAGGAAAAATCCGTAATCGTCATGGATCCCCAGACATCGGAACGGATACTGCTGATACAGCTGCGCCCGCACAAAGGTGGTGGGATGATTCCAGTCACGGGAGGTCTGAAACCGGCGCTGTCTGGCCTTTTTGACAAAGGTGGAGCCGTCCGTTTTATGCATACGGATATTGGCATACATCAGATCACACCCGGTGGCCGCAAAGGTCTCCGCCGCCGTGGCCGCCGCAATGGGTTCATACCAGTCGCCGCTGTTGATCATGCCGATGATTTCCCCGGTGGCCCGGCGGATCCCCTTATTCATGGCATCATAGATGCCCTTATCCGGCTCACTGCTGATCCGGTAGTCAATCCCCTTTTGTGCCATGGCTTCCCTGTAGCTCTCTGCCACGGCCACCGTACCGTCACTGCTGGCGCCGTCAATAATCAGGTATTCCAGAGTATAGGGAAGCTCACCCGGCTCCTGAGCCAGCACCGACTCTATGGTACGCCCGATGACCCGGGCGCTGTTATAAGCAATCGTGATAATCGTCAGTTTCATCCTCAACTCACACTTTCCACATGCCGCCACCGGCGGCGCAATTCCCACAGAGAATGGCTCCTGCCATTCTTGAGTGCAAAATTAGAACTTCTCTGCGAAACAGCCTTTGCTGTGAGCAGCTAGAAGTTCTTTTTGCACAGTTCGGTGCGCCGGATACTCTCCGGCAGATCATACAGGCAATAGCTCTCCATCTCTCCGCTCATGCTCCGGTCATAGGTCAGGCTGCCGAAAGCCTTATTGGCCATGGTGCCGATCTTACCCGGCATCCGGGAGGCCAGAGCCACCAGCGGATTCAGAGCTTTCAGCAGCCGCACCCTTTTCCCATGGGCAGCCGCAATCTCCTGCACCATCCGGGCGGTTGCGGTATATTCTGCATTCTGGGGAAAATAAAGTCCTCCCCGCCCGTCCTCAATCTGCTGACGGATAAACTCGCAAAGGTTCTCAATGTAGATCATGCTCCGCTGATTCTGTACAGCCGGAAAAAAAGGAAGCTTTGCCGCCAGCTTTGCCAGCATGGGATAATTGCCCCTGCTGCCCCGTCCGTAGACCATGGGCAGCCGCAGAATCGCCAGCTGCATCTCCTGACTGCCGCCACCGGCGCCCTCCGGTGCATCCCCGTCCGCCGCCCCGGCCAGCTTTCCCAGCTCCTCCTCCGCCCGCAGCTTACTGTTTCCATAAAAATGCGGATTATTCGGAGGGGTCTGGGCCGTAATCATCCGGCTTTTCCCATAGGGGGCGCTGTCCCCGTAGACGATGATGCTGCTGGGGTAGAGAAAAAGCCCCACCCCTGCCGCCCGGGCTTTTCGGGCCGTGGCCACCGCCAGCTCGCAGTTGACCTGATAATACAGGGCCTGCTGCTCCGCAGTCACACTGCCCGTATCCACATGGGCAATGCCGCTGGCCTGGAACACCGCATCATAGCCGCTGAAATCATAGCTTTCCCACTCCGAATCCCTCTGGGAAATCATATCCACCCGGTACAGCTCCCGCCCCTGCCGGTCATTATATTCCAGCAGATACCGCTTCAGGCTGGTACCGATATAACTGTTTGCCCCTGTAATTAAGACTCTCTTCATGCCTATACACCTGCCTGCACTGCCGCTTCGATATACCACTCTCTAGGGTACTCTCCTGCTGCATCATTTTTGTATCCCGGATACCTATCGCTCTTTCTCCCGGTGCTCCGCCTCATGCAGGGTGCCGGTGCCGCCTTCCACCACGCCGTCCCCCCGAAAGACGCTTAAGAACGTGCCGAAAAAGCACCGCAGATCCATTTTCAGCCCCAGCTTTTCCACATATTCTCCGTCAAAACGAGCCTTTACCGGGATCTCCAGCTCATCCCGCCCGTTGATCTGGGCCCAGCCGGTAAGGCCGGGACGGATATCATTGGCCCCGTACCGGTCCCGTTCCGCAATCAGATCATACTGGTTCCACAGCGCCGGGCGGGGGCCTACGATGGCCATATCCCCCTTTATGATATTCAGGATCTGGGGCAGCTCATCCAGGCTGGTTCTGCGCAGAAACCGGCCCACCCTGGTGATATACTGCTGGGGATTCTCCAGCAGATGCGTGGGCGTGTCCTTGGGCGTATCCGTCCGCATGGTCCGAAACTTCAAGATAAAAAAATGCGTTTTATGAATGCCCACCCGCTTCTGCCGAAACAGCACTGGCCCCGGGGAATCAAGCTTAATCGCTGCAATCAGAAGCAGAAACACCGGTGACAGAACGATCAGCCCCAACAGCGCCAGAATAAAATCCATTCCTCTTTTTACATATGCATACATGCTCTTTCCCCTCTCACTTTGCCGTCTGTGCCTCTTCATTTTCCGGTTTATGTCCCTCCTTCTCCTCATACTGATAAGTAGGGACAATCTCCTGCACCAGAGCCCGGATATCTGCCGATTCATTCACCGAAGCCTCCTCCAGACGCTTTAGCTGCTCCTCAAATATTGCATCGTCATATTCAATGGGCTTTCCGATATAGATCATCCGGTTGGCCGTCTCTTTCAGGCCCTCCTCGTTCATCAGCAGCTCCTCGTACATTTTTTCGCCCGGCCGCAGACCGGTGAACTCAATCTTGATATCCTCATCCACCCGGTAGCCGGAGAGCTTAATCATATTTTTGGCCAGATCCAGAATCTTCATGGGCTCTCCCATATCCAGCACAAAGATCTCGCCTCCCTTAGCATAGGCGCCCGCCTGCAGCACCAGGGATACCGCCTCGGGAATGGTCATAAAATACCGGATAATGTCGGGATGGGTGACGGTCACTGGCCCGCCCTGCTCAATCTGCTTTTTAAACAGAGGCACCACGCTGCCGTTGCTGCCCAGCACATTGCCGAAACGCACAGCCACATACTCCGTCTGGGACCGGCGGTTCATATTCTGAATCACCATCTCGCAGATCCGTTTGGAAGCCCCCATGATATTGGTGGGATTCACCGCCTTATCCGTGGAGATCATGACAAACTTTTTCGTGCCGTACCGGTCGGCCGCCGAAGCCACCTTGAAAGTGCCGAACACATTGTTCTTGATGGCCTCGTTGGGGCTGTCCTCCATCAGCGGCACATGCTTGTGGGCCGCCGCAGGATAGACAATGTCCGGCCGATACTCCTTAAAGAGTTCATCCACTCTCCGGGTATTGCGCACGGAAGCGATCAGCACCACCAGATCCAGCTTCGGATAATCCCGCTTCAGCTCCTGCTGAATCTCATAGGCGTTATTTTCATAGATATCGATAATCAGCAGTCTCCTGGGCTTATGCCTGGCGATCTGCCGACACAGCTCGCTGCCGATGGAGCCGCCGCCCCCGGTTACCAGCACCGTCTTGTTCTGCACATAGCCGATGATCTCGTCCACATTGACCTCTATGGGATCCCTGCCCAGCAGATCCTCGATCTGCACCTCCCGCAGGTTGGAGACATTCACATCCCCCTTGATGATCTGGTACATGCCCGGCAGGATCTGGATCCGGCAGCCGGTCTCCTTGCAGATCTCGATCAGAGGCTTCAGCTGGGAACGGCTGGCGGACGGGATGGCAATGATAATCTCGTCAATCCCATATTTTTCCACGCTTTCCGCTATTTTCTCCCGGCCGCCCACAATGGGCACGCCCCGCAGATACTTTCCCTGGCAGCCCGGATTGTCGTCAATAAAGCAGGCCACATGCATGCTCAGATATTTGCTGGACTGAATCTCCTGCAGAATGGCATTGCCGGAGGCCCCAGCTCCCACGATCATATAATTCTGGCGTTCCGGAGAACGGTAATGATTCAGCCGCCGGTTCTGCATCATCCGCAGGAAACGGTAGCTGAACCGTACCCCACCCGAAAAGATCACCATGAAAAGTGCATAAAAGAAAGGATAACTTTTGGGCACATGCGTATCCAGCAGCCAATACACAATCGGCTGCATGGCAGCGCAGATCGCCACAGCAATAATCACGTTCACCAGTTCTGTGTCGGAGGCATAGCGCCATACACTGTTATATAACCGGAAAATATAAAAAATAACCAGTGTGATGAAAACATTAATCAAATAGGAATCCTGAATGGCTTTCCAGAATTCCGGCGCTATATCCATAAAGCTTAAATCATAACGCACATATAAGCTCAGTACAGAAGAAACCAACACTGCCAGCATATCTGCCACAATCAGCAGGATGATCCTGGTAATGGGAATCTTCAATATACCGATTCGGATATCGCTTAATTTCTTCATAACATGTCTCCTCTTTCCATCAACAGTTTTCTGTGGTTTTTTTGCATTCATTCTATCATAATGGATTTTTTATCCAATATTCTTCCCGTTTTTCTGCAATTTTTCCTGCAAACGATTTCTTTCGCCGGATTCTGCCAGCCAATCTGTTTTTACCGTCAAATGCTGTCAGAATCAGTACTTTTCAAGTGATCCCCAAGGCTGTTTTTATCAGATATCATCCGTTATTGTATTCTGTCAATTAAAAATCCAGTTCAGATACGGCAGCAGACGGATATTCACGTCGGAAGCCGACCGCAGGAACAGGACAAAGTAGGCCAGAAATGCCAGCGCCGTACCCGCTGTCAGCAGCCGCCTCCACCCCTTTTTCTCCACACTGCGCAGCAGATTGGGAATCAGGAAGATCTGGGGCAGGATCAGATAGTAAGCTACCCGGGACACTTCGGGGATAAAGGCGCCAAAGGTGTACAGCACCAGTCCGCCCAGATTCAGGAAGAAGTAAAACCGGTTGCGCACATTGTCCCGAATCGCCCCCTTATAGCAGATCAGGGACAGCGCCAGCGTCCCGGCGCACTTGGCGATGTTGGTCAGGGAATACTCCACCTGGTCAAACATGGAGTTCTCATAAAAGGGGTAGATCTTAAAAATAATAAACCGGTAGATCTCCCTGCCGAAGATCAGGCTCAGAATCAGCAGTGCCCCGGCAATATAGTGCCAGCGTTTCAGCCGAATTCCGGCCAGCCATTTTGCCCCCAGATAGACGGGGATCACCAGCAGTACGGATTTGTGGAAAGTGGCTGCCGCCAGAATCCACAGGATAAATTTCAGGTATTCCCCCCGCAGCACATATTTGCTGCTGTACAGAGCAATGGCCAGCACCAGATAATAGCGCACGGAGTTAAAGCTGGAGAAATAGTAGCCGTTCATCAAAAACAGGTACAGGGATCCCAGAAAGAAGTCCCCCTGCTCGTAGATGGTGCGCAGGAAAAAGTACACCGTCAGCAGAGAAAACAGGCCGAATATGGGCAGATAGCTGTACCCTTCCGTGCCGAAGAAATACTGCATCACCCGCACCAGAGCGTTAAAACCGAACTCCGAGGATACATGCCGGCCCTGGGCAATCAGACTGAACATGCTGGTGTAGACCCAGTAATCGTTGCCGCTGGCGATCCGGCAGGCGGACAAGGCCGACAGGATCACATAGATCCCGGCGCAGATCCACAGGTTCAGGGCCTGCTGCCGGGTCCGGATCGGACTCTGACGGCCTGCTCTGCAGCCGCTCTCTGCCGATGTACCGCCCGGTGTATGCCGACATACCCGTCCTCCGTCCATATGCAGTTGTACGCTTTCCCGGGTATCGCAAAAACAGGCCATCAGCAATACCAGGGCGGTTACACCCACAAACAAAGCCATCTGCTAAATCTCCATTCTGCTGCTCCTGTGCTATCGCCGGTACAGCAGCTTCTTGCACCGGTTATAAAGTCCCGACCAGGCCGGGCTCTCCGCCATTCTGGTCCGCAGCGGAGCCAGCGTCACCAGCAGGAGCAGGCGGTATTTCCGCAGCTGTCCCCTGCTCATATACTGTGCAGTGATCTCCCGGTGTTCCCTGGCCGAACGCTTCCGGTTCTCCGGCGTCTCGGAAAAGCCGCCGCCCTCATAGGAAGCCAATGTCACCGGAATATACCGGGGTCTGGCATCCTGCCGGAAATAGCACCAGAGAAAATGTTCATAATCCGCCCGCACCCGGTACTCCGGCCTGTAGCCCCGCTCTTTAAACAGACTGTGATGATAGATACAGGCCTGATGACAGGGCACATTGCGGTAGCAGGCAAAGGCATCCATATGGGGATTGGAAGCCACCACCTGGCCCCGCAGGGCGTCATAAATATCGCCATAGAAGATCCGGGATGCCATGCTTTGGCCGCCGTCCGCCCCCTGCCCCGCCGCTTTGCCGATCTCTGCGGCAGCCTGCTCCAATGCGATTTCCGAGGCAAAATAATCCCCGCAGTTCAGGAAATACAGGTACTCTCCCCGGGCCTCCCGGGTTGCCTGGTTCATACCGTCGTAGATACCGGTGTCAGGCTGCTCCAGGATTCGTACCTCTGGCAGCGGTATCCCTGCCGCCCGGCTCAGCCCGGCCAGATACGCCCGCAAAGCCTCCAGGGAACCGTCCCGGGAGCCGCCGTCCTTTACGATGACCTCATACTCCTTATAGGTCTGTTTCATTACGCTCTCCATGGTCTCCACCAGCTTATCGCCGGGATTTAATGCTACCATGAGAATACTGAACATGGGTGATCTCATACACTGTCCTTTCCCGCATCCCTGATTCCCTGCCGCATGATCCTATAGGCTTTCCTCCAGGGTATCTCCCGGCACAGCTCTTCCCTGTGAGCCAGCAGGAACCGCAGAGCCATAGGGCTTGCCAGCACGCCGTACAGATAACGGTACAGCACGCCTCTGTCATAAAAGAATTTGGTATTGTAACCGGTAAACCAGGTGGATTCCCGCTCCCTCTCATGTCCGATGGTCACCGGCTC
>JAGANP010000238.1 GCA_017624175.1 Lachnospiraceae bacterium
AGATGGCAACGGTACGTCCCGGCGTTATGCAGAAGATCGAGCCCATCGTTGGCGCAAAAGCTGTTGTGGAGGAGTACAATCCCGGATTTACCCCCAACAACAGATATGTAACCATTAAGGAAGTGGTTAAGGCTGTTTCCGATACCGTAGATATCATGGATGCTAAGGTGCTGGTATCCGGCGGCCGCGGCGTAGGCAGTGCAGAGAACTTCAAGATCCTGGAGGATCTGGCAGAGGTTCTGGGCGGCACCGTATCCTGCTCCCGTGCAGTAGTGGATAACGGCTGGAAGCCCAAGGATCTGCAGGTAGGACAGACCGGTAAGACCGTTCGTCCCCAGATCTATTTTGCTATCGGTATTTCCGGCGCTATCCAGCACGTAGCCGGTATGGAGGAGTCCGATATCATCGTTGCCATCAACAAGGATGAGGATGCGCCGATCTTTGATGTGGCTGACTACGGCGTAGTCGGCGACCTGAACAAGATCGTTCCCCAGCTGACTGCAGCACTGAAAGCGGCTAAGGCTGCGAAGTAATCCAGCGTAAAGTACAGGATAGATAGTCCCGCAGATTCCCTGAAAAAAGGGGCTGCGGGATTTTTGCGCGGAAAACAGCGGGAGCATCATGCATCAGAAAACATCAGGACAGGAAGCGCAGACGGCAGCAGCGCAAGCAAGTGGACCTATAGGGATTTTCTGTCGGTTTTGGTCCAAAACATGTCTCGTAAATGCTTCTTTTGCCTAAGAAAAGCAGAATGATGTGCCCTATATAGAAAAATGGAATGATTTGGTCCACTTTATATCGAAAAAAGTGGACCGAATTGATACATTTTTACATATCAGTCCAGTTCCACCTTTTTCAAGGTGGTTGCCTGGCAAAAAAATCGTACAAAGTGGACTTTTTTTATGAAAAAGCTTTGTGCGGATCACCCGGAAGACGGGACATAGCGCAAGGCAGCAGGAAAGAGCTACTTCATCTAAGGGGAAATTGCATAATGACTATTGGGCGGGGATATGGTACAATATGTTAAATGCTTCGCATTTAACACTTCAGATCAGAGAGTGCGCCGAAGCGTACAGAATCAGAGTAAACGATGTAAAAGGAGAGAAGGTGAAACGGGTGGAAGTATTTCATGGCAAATGGCAGGAATATGAGATTATGCATGGGGACCAGCGGGTTGCTGCTATTGGCAGGAATGGGATGTGTCTTATTTACAGGGAAGAGCTTCTGCCCTATAATCTGTATCTGGAACCGGTTGCGGAGGAGGATATAGATGGTCGGATACAGAATCTGGACAATTTTTATCACTGGTGTGCTTCCCGTATTCTGACCCTGGACAGAGAATATGCAAAGGAGATTCTGAACAGTATTGGCGCTGCACAGTCGGTCACGGACAGAGATCGGGCAGAAATCGCTCTTTCCTACCATTGCCTGTCCCTCATGGACATCTTCTGGACAAAGGAAAAAGGAGAACAGCAGAGCTTTTTGCAGCTCAATCTGTTTGAGAATCATCTGGAGACAGCATTTATTGATGTATCTCTCAGAGGCAGGCAGATGACGATACAGAACAGACACCTGATCGCCGATGATCTGAGTACACATGGATGTTATCCCAAAGCATGGATCAGAAAGCAGGATGGCTTCCGGCTGATGAAAGACGGTGGAGCGGAGCCTGTGGAACGGGAGCTGCTGGCCAGCAAGATTGCAAGATGCTTTCGGGTACGTCAGGTGGAGTATGAGGAAGACTTTTATGATGGGCAGAAAGTATCGGTCAGCAGGATCATCACCTCCTTGAACAGAAGCATTGTGCCGATGGAATATTTTGAGGTGTATGCCGCCAACCATGATATAGATACCAGGGAATATATTCTGCAGCTGGACGGATACACCTATCATATGATGAATCTGATAGATTATCTGATTGGCAACACGGACAGGCACTGGGGAAATTGGGGACTGTTTATAGATAATGCAGATAACCGGCCTGTTTGTCTGTATGATTTGATGGATTTCAATAAGGCATTTCAGGCCTATGATCGTTTGGAGGGAGCAAATTGTCTGACCGTTTCAGTGAAGATGACCCAAAAGGATGCTGCCATAGAAGCGGTTAAAGCAGTTGGATTAAACCAGAGCAAGGAAGTGGATATGAGCTGGTTTACCGATGCTGCAGTACGGGAAATGTTTGCAAAGCGGCTTGCGTTATTGAGAGCCTATGAGACGCCGGTGCAGTAAATGCGGCAGAAAAGAAGCAGTATCATTTTGCTGTACAGAAATGAGGGAAAGACGATGAAAGGATTTCAAAGAGAGGATGATTGGGAAACGGACGGGAATCCCAAATTAAAGCTGTTAATGCCCGCCGTTGCAATACTGCTGATTGTGATCATATGCCTTAGCTATATCCTGCTGCATAAATCGGGGCAGCAGTCCCAGGATAACGATTCAGCCATTACGGGACAGCAGATCCAGGATAACGATTCAGCCAACTCGGGACAGCAGATCCAGGAGGACGATCCGGCTCCGGCGTCCCGGGCAGAAGAGCAGGATGCGGCAGGAGAAGCGCTTCCATCAGAGATGGAACAGGATGACCCCCTGACGCAGCTGGAAAACCAGGCCGGGGAGGGCGAGGAGGTGGAGATCACCGAGATCCTGACCAGCGCAGCTGCCGCCGAAACCCAGGAGACTACGTTGGGAATTGATGTGTCCCGGTTCCAGGGAACCATTGATTGGGAAAAGGTGGCGGCAACGGGAATTGATTTTGCCATGATCCGTGTGGGATATCGCAGCACGGATACGGGAGAGATCAAGGAGGACACCAATGCCAGGTATAATCTGCAGGAGGCAACGGCAAACGGCATCCGGGTCGGCGCATATTTCTTTTCCACAGCCATTACCGAAGAAGAGGCCATAGAGGAAGCAGATTGGGTAGCGGAGCTGATCAGCAAGTATTCGATCACCTATCCGGTTGCCTATAATTGCGAAGGTTTTGATTCTGCCGCCAGCAGGCAGAACGGATTGTCCTATGAGCAGCGAAACGCCTGTGCGGAGGCGTTCCTGGCGGAAATCTATCAGTGCGGATATACGCCCATGTTCTATGCTTCCAGGGCGGAGCTGGAGGGGGATGCGGTGTGGAATGCCTCCCGGCTGGAGCAATCCTACAAAATGTGGGTCTCCTGGTACAGCAGCGATATCTACCCCCAGAGACAGTATCCCGATTACAGCGGCGCCTGCGCCATGTGGCAGTATACCAACAAGGGAATTGTGGACGGCATTCCCGAAGCGGTAGATGTGAATGTGGCTTATTTTGGCTATGAAAATACAGTGAGTGCGCAGGACGAGACGCCGCCGGAGCATGCAGAGGCGGATGTGGAAGCTCTGATGCAGTTTACGGAGGTGGATGAGGCGGTAACGGCGAAGGATGCCACGAATCTGAGAAATATGCCCAGCCAGGGAGAAGAGAGCGAAATTATTCACACGCTGAAAAACGGAGAGGTGGCCCGCAGAACCGGCGTCAGCACCAGCGGCTGGTCCCGGGTGGAATACAATGGGGAGACGCTGTATGCCGTTTCCAGCTACCTGACTACGGATCTGGGCTACAGTCCGGCAGCCGAGACTCCGGCACAGGAGGACGACGGCATTAAAACGGTGTTCACGGAATGCAATGACAGAGTATCTCCCAAAATAGAGGTAAATCTGCGGACGCTGCCCAGCGTGACCAATCCGGACTCCCAGGTGGTGGTGACGCTGCAGTATGGCGAAATCGTAAACCGAACCGGCATCAATGAGGATTACGGCTGGTCCCGGGTGGAGTATAACGGCCAGATCCTGTACTGTGTCAGCAGTTATGTCTATGTGGTGGAATGATGCCTCTTTCCGATATTCCGCATACAAACAGGGTGTCTTCCGGTGGAAAAACCGGTGAGACACCCTGTTTTTCATATCAGAATCCGTCCGCAAAATGGGAAATCCTCCGGTTATTGGGGCTCGGCGATCATGCTGACGCCCACATAGATCTCGGAGATTTCGTACCAGGTAGGATAGTCTACCACGCCGGTCTGGGGCAGGTTGAAGATTCCCTGGAAAGTGCGGACGGCATCGGCAGTGGCGGGGCCATAGATACCGTCGGCGGTGATGGTGGGGATGGCCGGGTAGTTGCGGGCAATGCGGTTTAACTGATTCTGCATCTGCAGCACCTTATCGCCGGAGGAGCCGATGGTCAGGTTGTAGCCGGGCCAGGAGGAGGGTACGCCGGAGATCACATCCGCAGAATTGATATACATGTCATTGCCGTAGAAATAACGGATAATCTCGATGGCGGAATATCCCTGATCCCCCAGATATTTGGAGCCCCACTGGCTCAGGCCCGAACAGGTCACCCGCTGGCCGTCGCAGTAGGAGGTGAAGATGGGCTGGCGCACGCCGGGGCGGGACAGATAGTTGGTAAAAATATTGTCCACCAGGTAGCTGATATTTTCATAGACATTGCGGCCATAGACCCATTTCTGGTCGTAGGCGGTGGAGGAGGTAATGGTAAAATCATAGCCCTGGTTCCGGTACCATTCGGTATACACCCGGTTCAGAGTAAAGGACTGGATCACCAGAATATTGGCGTACAGTGTGGCTTCCGGCCAGGTGGAATAGATCTCGCTGGAGGCCACATTTTTGATGTAATCCTTATAGCGCACCCAGTAGTTGGGAGCGGTGGGATCCGAGGGCACGCCGTCATGTACAATCACATATTCCGGGATCACCACCCGGCTCAATACGATTTCACCGGTCTCGGCCATGGGTTTGATCTCGTCCTCCGGAATCTTGGGCGGATAATCTCCGAACAGGGTATGGACAGGGATGACGACCAGCCGTTCCTCTTCCCCTTCCTGCAATTCCACGGGATTCATGCGGATGGGCTGCAGGGTCAGTTCATCGGCAAAAAGCTCTGAGCCGGATACATAGACGGGCTCATAGCCCTCCGCCGTGACGAGAATAATGTACTCCGCATAGGGCTGTATCAGGCTTTCCGGATTCAGAGAGTAGGAAAGGGGAGGCGCAGGCAGGGTTACCACCTCCGTTTCCCCGGAACTGTCGGTGGTCAGGGTATAGAGCGGATTTTCAGGGTCCCCGGTGACGGAGATCGTGACGGCAGCCCCCGCAATGGGACTCTGGGACACAGAGGAGACCACGCTGATCCGCATGGTGCCGGTGTACTGCGTATCCGCTTCGCCGGCAGTTTCTTCCTGCATGGCTTTCAGGTCTGCTTCATTTTCATACATAGGATGCCTTTCTGGAGTCGGTAGAGTTTCTTTCCTCCTAATATATGCAGGCGGAAAAAGGATGTGACAGAACAGAATATTTGTTTGCCAGTTACGGCGGGATATGTTACACTAAAAAGGGTGTATCCGCATGGCAGGCAGGAGTGAGACTGCTGCGGACCAGTGCAATCTCCAAAGCACAGGCGAAGTCCGGTTTTGCAGGCTTCAGATATTGCATGGAAAGGATAATATGCAGGACAATATTCAGCAGATCTTAGAAGAAAATTTTGCATATGAGAACGGTTCGCTGGATTTTTCATGTACAAAAATAGAGCTTACCCTGCAGCCGGGAGTATACTTTGAGGGGAGCTTTCAGATTCAGGTACATGGCGGCGGCCATACCGTCGGTCAGGTGACCAGTTCCGATATTCGGATGGAGTGCTTTACCCGGGAGTTTGCCGGAAGCGGTGAAGAGATTGCTTACTGCTTCCATGGGAGTATCTGCAGGCGGGAGACGGGGTAAAGGGCAATTTCCATGTGGTCAGCAGCCAGGGGGAGTACACCCTGCCTTTTGCGGTGACAGTGGCCGAGAGCATGCCGGAGTCCTCCATCGGCACGATTAGGAATCTGCTGCATTTTACCAATCTGGCCAAGGCCAGCTGGGAGGAAGCGGTGGCTCTGTTCTATTCCCCTGATTTTGTAAAGCTCCTGCCGGGAAATGACCGGCAGTATTATACCCTGTATATGGGACTGTCCTCCTGTGAGGGCAATGAACACAATGTGGACGAGTTCCTGACGGCCATCCAGAAAAAGCAGCCTCTGGAATATCTGCTGACGGAGCCGCAGCTGGAGCTGGAGGATCCCACCGGCGTTGCGGAGCTGGAGATCGGTCTGACCCGGAACGGCTGGGGGGCGGTCGGCCTGCAGATAGCGGTGGAGGGAGATTTTCTGTTCACAGAGAAACAGAGGATCACGGATGATGATTTTATGGGGAGCGGCTGCAGGCTGCCGGTCTTCGTGGACAGCAGTATGCTCCACGGCGGGCGGAATCTGGGCAGCGTCACCCTGTTTGATACGGAACATACCCTGGTGGTGCCGGTAATCGTGCGCTGCGGCAGAAAGCGGTCAGGCAAAAAAGGCCCCCAGGAGCGCAAGCGGATCTATGTGCAGCTGATGGAATATTATCAGGCCATGCGCCTGAAGCAGATCAGCACCTCCACCTGGCTGAAAGAGTCGGACAAGCTGGTGGAGGCGCTGGTGGCCATGGACGAGCAGGATGTGGCGGCCAGATTGTTCCAGGCCCAGCTGCTGATTACGGGCCAGCGCTATCATGAAGCCGGATGGCTGCTGGATCACGCCCGGGATCTGCTGGAGCAGGAAGAGGGGAGCTATGAGACGGATCCGGCGGTGTTGGAAGCCTACTACCTCTATTTGACCACTCTGATCCGCCAGGATGAAAAGTATACGGCGAAAGTGACGGACCGGGTCCGCCAGATCCGTTATGAGCAGCCTGGGCAGTGGCGTGTGACGTGGCTATTGCTGTACCTGTCCCCGGAGCATCACCGGACGCCGGGTAACAGATGGGCGTTTCTGGAAAAGCAGTCCGGCCACGGCTGCTGCAGCCCGGTGATCTGTATAGAGGCGCTGAATCTGCTGAATCAGAATCCCGCCCTGCTGCGCAGGCTGGGGGATTTTGAACTGCAGGTGCTGGTCTATGGCAGTAAAAAAGAGGCGCTGACGCCTCAGCTGCTGGAGCAGCTGTACGATCTGGCAGGGCGGGTCAAGGAGTTTTCTCCCCGGCTGTTTACGATTCTGTGCAGCTGCTATGAAAGACAGCCCCAGGAGCGGGTGCTGAAAGAAATCTGCACGCTGCTGATCAAGGGCAGCAAGGTATCTCCAGAGGCATTTATCTGGTACCAGCGGGGCGTGGAGGCCCAGCTGCGGATCACCAAGCTGTATGAATACTATATGATGACGCTGGATCTGGACGGCCAGGTGGCTCTGCCCAAGCTGGTGCTGCTGTATTTTTCCTATCAGAACAATCTGGACTATGCGCATAGCGCCTATCTGTACCGGTATGTGCTGGAGCACCGAGAAGAATACGAGGAGCTCTATGCCGCCTACTATCAGCAGATGGAGCGCTTTGTGCTGGAGCAGCTCACGAAAGGACGTATGAACCGGGATCTGGCTTATCTGTACCGGGAGCTGCTGACGGATGCCATGATCGGGGAGCAGACGGCGGAGCCCTTAAGCCGCATGATATTTGCCCATGAGATCCGCCTGTCCCATTCGGGGATCCGCAGTGTGGTGGTATGTCAGCCGGGGAATCTGATGGAGACCCTTTATCCCGTGGTCAATGGGCGGGCCTGGGTGGCGCTGTATGGCAGCGACTGCCGGATATTGCTGGAGGACGCTGACGGATGCCGCTATGTCCGGGAGATTCCCTATACCCTGGAAAAACTGATGGCGCCGGGGCGTTATATCCGGCAGGTGGCACAGCAGGTGGAAAACAGCCCGGAACTGGATCTGTATCTGTACCGCAGCGGGGAGCTGCTGGAGGAGCCCGAAGAGCTGCGGGAGGCCAGATGGCTGCGGATCTGGCACTGTGAGGAGCTGGAGCCGGAAGTGCGCAGAGAGGCATGTGTGAAGCTGATGCATGTCTACTACGAGACGGATCGGACCCAGGCGCTGGACAGCTTCCTGGCGGAGCTGGACGGGGAACTGCTGGGACGGCAGGAACGCCAGGAGGCGGTGCGCTATCTGACGATCCGGGGCAGCTATGACCAGGCCTACCGCTGGCTCTGCGATTACGGGCTCTATGAGCTGGACAGGCGGGTCATGGTGCATCTGGTGGGCCAGATGATTCAGCGGCGGGAATATACCGAAGACGAACAGCTGCTGCAGCTGGCGGAACTGATTTTTCACAGTAAAAAATATGACGGCACGATCCTCCGCTATCTCTGTCTTTATGGCCAGGGGACTTCCGGGGAGCTGCGCAGTATCTGGAAAGCGGCCCGGGCCTTTGACGTGGACTGCTACGAGCTCAGTGAACGGCTGCTGGTGCAGCTTCTGGTATCCGGAGCTTATGTGGGAGAGCAGGAGGAGATCTTTGCCTACTATGTGGCGCAGGGGCCGAAACAGGAGATCGCAGCGGCTTATCTGACTCGGAGCGCCTACGATTATTTTGTGAAAGGGAAAGAAGTGCAGCAGGAGGTCTTCCGGGAGATCCTGCATCTGCAGCAGCGTCAGGAGCCCCTGCAGAAAGTGTGCAGGCTGGCCTTTGTCAGGTACTACGCCGGACATCTTCAGGAGATCACGGAGGAGATCCGGCAGACGGCCCGGGCCTTTAGTCTGGAGCTGATGGAGGAGGGGGTCCGGCTCAAGGATTTTCTGGCCTATCCCGGTATGGAACGGGAGTTGGGTTCCCTTATGGACAAAACCATAATCGAGTACCACGGACATCCCGACAGCGTGGTGCGGATACACTATCTGCTGACCCAGGAGGACGGAACCGGGGATATTTATGTGACGGAGGAGATGCAGCCGGTGTACGGCGGCGTCTGCAGCAAGGAATTTCTGCTGTTTTTCGGAGAGAGCCTCCATTATTATATCGTGGAGGAACGGGGCAGGGTGGAACAGCTGATGGAGAGCGGCAAGCTGCAGAGAAGCGATACCCGAACCCAGGAGCGGGAGGGGCGCTTTGGGCGGATCAACGATATGGTGATCAGCAGCAGCCTGCAGGATTATGACGGACTGGATCAGAAGCTGGAAGCGTTCTACCGCACGGAATACCTGAACAGACAGTTATTCCGGCTGAAATAAGGAGCCGGGGCTTGCCCGGAAAGTGGCTTGGAGGTGCAATATGCTGGGATCGGCAGGAGAAAAAATTATCATAGGCTATGATCTGGGGGATGACTTTTCCCAGATCAGCTACTGCTATTTATCCCAGGGCAGCGAGGTGGAGACCCTGTCCTCCGTGGCCGGGGAGGAATGCTACAATATCCCCACGGTGCTGTGTAAGCGCCAGGGGACGGGGCAATGGTTTTTTGGCAGGGAGGCGCTGCGTTTTGCCCAGGAAAATCCCCAGGAGGCCATTCTGGTGGAGGAGCTGGTGAGCCTGGCAGCGGCGGGGGAGCAGGTACAGATTGACGGTGAGGGCTATGAGCCGGTGGCGCTGCTGACCCTGTTTATGAAGAGAAGTCTGGGGCTGCTGTCCATGGTGTCTGCCCAGGAGCGGATCGTGGCGATGATGATTACCTGCCGGGAGCTAAGCAGCGGGCTGATCTCTGTGCTGAACCGAACCGTGACCGGGCTGGGGCTGGGCTATACCCGGGTGTACTATCAGAGCTATGCGGAGAGCTTTTATCACTATATGATTTATCAGCCCAAAGACCTGTGGACCTATCAGACAGTGCTGTTTGACTATCGGGAGGACGGGATTCACAGCATGCGTATGGAATGCAACAAGCGTACCACGCCCATCGTGGCCTATGTGCATCAGCAGGACTATGGATTTCCCTGGGAAAGCAGTCTGCCGGAGACCGACAGTCTGGACGGGGACAGGCTGCAGCAGCTGGATCTGGAGCTTTTGGAGGTGCTGCGCCAGGAGTGTGAGGAACGGCTGGTTTCCTCGGTGTATTTGATCGGGGAGGGCTTTGGCGGGGAATGGATGCCCCGGAGCCTGAAATATCTCTGCAAGGGCAGGCGGGTATTCCAGGGCGTGAACCTGTACAGCAAGGGGGCGGTTTACTGCCTGCTGGAAAAGCATTTCGGCAGTGAGACCGGCCGGGAATACGTATTCCTGGGCCAGGATAAGCTCAAATATAACATCGGCATGAAGGTGCTGCGCCAGGGGGAGGAGTCCTACTATGCCCTGCTGGATGCGGGAGTGAACTGGTATGAGGCCCGCTGCAGCTGTGAGTTCTATGTGCGGCGGGATGCGGCGGTGGGGCTGGTGATCACGCCGCTGATTGCAGGCAGTGTATCCCAGGTGCCCATTGTTCTGAAAGAGCTGCCCCTGGGAACGGGAGCCAGGGAGGGCGGCTGTGAACTGGCCAGGATCCGCATGCAGCTGTATCTGACGGGAGAAAACCGGCTCTGCGCAGAGCTGGAGGATCTGGGCTTTGGGGAGATCCGGCCCCCGGCAGGGCTGCGCTGGCAGCAGGAAATTATCTGCGGGGAGGAGGGTTCCGGCGGTGACAGTCCCAGAGCCCTGGTCTGTGTGGGAGACTATGGGGAGGAGTCCTATCTTCTGCCCAAGCTGGGAATCCGGGTGTATTGCATGGAGGAACTCTGCTACTGCCTGAAAGAGAATGCCTTTCTGCTGGATCCCGGAATTATGCGGGACGAGCTGCTGGATTTTATCCGAAAGGACTGTCAGCTGCCCGGTCTGGCACAGGCGCTGTATCCTCTGGTGCATCAGCAGGGTTCCTTAAGCGGCTTTGTATCCCGGATTCTGGAGTTTGTGGGTCTTTATGACCGGGGGACGCTGGAGCAGGTGGAGGAGACGCTGCGGGCCGGATCGGGGCTGTCCGATTATGAGAAACAGAAGCTGCAGGCGGATCACCTGACGGAGCAGAAACGATATGAGGAGGCCCTGAAAGCTTATGACCGGCTGCTGGCACAGATCCGGGAAAATCAGGAGATGGAGGTGCCGGTGCTGCAGGAGCTGACGGCGGGGATTCTGCACAACAAGGGTGTGATCCATGCCCGGCAGATGTGCTATGACCGGGCGGCGGAGCTGCTGTACCAGGCCTGGGAAGCCAGCGGGGGAAAGGAAGATTATTTTGCGGATTATCTGGCGGCCAGGAGGATGGAGCTGCCGGAGCAGGATTATGTGGATCTGGCGGCGCAGTACCCGGATCGTTACCGGATTTCCCTGGAGCTGGAGCGGACGCTGGAGACAGCGGAGCAGGCCTTTCAGGAGACTCCGGAGTACAAACGCCTGGCGCAGATGAAAGCCCTCAGAGCCCAGGGGGAGATCGATGCGTACAAGGAGGAGAGCGACAGGCTCCTGCAGATCCTCAAGGAGGACTACCGCAAGCGTTCAATGGGATAAAATGGCCCGTCTCAGGCGGGCGGATGGGAGTTATTTCGTGAAGATTAAAGCTTTTTTTCAGAAATTATTTGCCGGAAAAAACAGAAAAGAGGAGCGGGAACGGGACTGGGATAATCTGGTCAACGCCCGGGCGGGGGTGGACTTTGAACAGGAGGAGGAGCGCAGCCGGTATGTGACGGACTGTCTGGAACAGATGGCGGAGGCAAACCGGGAGCTGGGACTGCTTCAGGGAGAGTACGGCCTGGTGACAGCCTATCTGACAGATCTGGAAGAACTGGAGGCTTTGCCCAAGGAGGACAAAGAGGAGCTGGAGGTGATTGCCCATAAGCTTCTGAATAAGGAGCGGGAGTATGAGCAGTTTGCCAGACGGGAGAGCCAGATGGAGGACGCCGTCTATTATCAGATGAAGAACCGGGAGCCGGAACTGGAGGAGGGCATCGCCAAGATCCGGGAGGCGGAGCAGTACGGCACGCTGGTAAAACAGGATCTGCAGCGCCTGGACGGGGAAAAGCATGCTTATGATTATCGGAAGAACGAGCTGAAAGGGATATTGGCGAACCTGAAAGGCATGGCGGTGATCTTTCTGACTGCCATGGTGATCTGTCTGGCGCTGCTGGCCGCACTGCAGCTGGGGCTGCAGATGCAGACGCAGATCGGCTACTTTATTGCGGTGATCGCAACGGCCCTGGCCCTGACGGTTCTGGCGGTGAAATATATGGATGCGGACCGGGAACTGGAGCGGGTGCAGCGCACGGCCAACCGGCTGATCCAGCTGCAGAATAAAGTGAAGATTCGCTATGTGAACAATACCAATCTGCTGGATTATCTGTATATGAAATACGGTGTGGAGAGCGGGAAAAAGCTGGAGAAGCTGTATCGCCAGTACCTGAATGAAAAGGAGCAGAGAACGCAGTTCGCAGAGGCGGACGCCAAGCGGGAATATTATCGGGAGCAGCTGCTGGCCCAGCTGGCGCACTATCATATCCGGTATCCCGAGCGGATTTCCGGCCAGGCGGCGGTAATCCTGGACCACAAGGAGCAGGTGGAGGCCAGGCACGAGCTGATCCTGCGGCGGCAGTCTCTGCGCAAGCAGATGGAATACAATGAAAATGTATTGAAAGAGGCCAAGCAGGAGATCCGGGATCTGGTGACAGCCTATCCCCGTTATGCTGCGGAAATTAACGAAATGGTGGACAAGTATGACGGTGCGCATCGGTAGCGGTTCAGCAGAGAAACTGACTTCTGGGCTACAGAATTGCCAGTGAAGAAATGCAAGGGGAGGAACGAGCTAAGTACGGGGCGGAAATTGAAACGCAAAAAGCGATGTTCTTCTTGCAGCATAAAGAGGAAGAATTACAGAAAGACTAAACAAATGCGATTGCAGTGGGATGGTTGACTTCTTTTCAATGCTGGGCTATACTTATACTGTTATTCGGCAGTGTCATACAGATCAGCCAGCAACTGTGGGAATAGATGACGAAATATATGACCGGAAACGGGGCCGGGTGTGGAAGATCCGGCGTCGGCAGGTCAGAAAGGTCGGTATAATAGTGCCAGAAGAGATTTATGTACAGACAGAAAATGAGGAAAAGTTAAGAGAGGAATGCGGTGTCATCGGCGCCTATGATTTTGACGGGCATGATGTGGCGTCCACCATTTATTATGGGCTGCTGGCTTTACAGCACAGGGGACAGGAGAGCTGCGGCATAGCTGTCAGCGATACCCAGGGGCCCAAGGGAAAGGTGATGAGCCACAAGGATATGGGCCTGGTCAATGAGGCCTTTACCCCGGAGAGCCTGGAAAAGCTGAAAGGGGATATCGGCGTGGGCCATGTGCGGTACTCCACTGCAGGCAGTTCCACCCGGGAAAACGCCCAGCCTTTGGTGCTGAATTATGTAAAGGGTACGTTGGGGCTGGCTCACAACGGCAATCTGATTAATGCCCCCGAGCTGCGCCGGGAACTGGAATATACCGGCGCTATCTTTCAGACCACCATTGATTCGGAGGTTATCGCCTATCATATCGCCAGGGAGCGTTTAAACAGCAAGACCGTGGAGGAGGCCGTAGGCAGGGCTATGGGGAAGATCCGGGGAGCCTATTCCCTGGTGATCATGTCCCCCAGAAAGCTGATCGGCGCCAGGGATCCCTTTGGATTCAGACCGCTCTGTATCGGTAAACGGGACAATGTGTATCTGCTGGCCAGCGAGACCTGTGCGCTGGATACGGTGGGAGCGGAGTTTGTGCGGGACGTGCTGCCCGGGGAGATTGTGACCATCTCTCCCGATCTGGGGATCGTCTCGGACATGAGCCATGCGATTCCGGAGGCGGAGCATGCCAGATGTGTGTTTGAGTATATTTATTTTGCCAGACCGGACAGCCATCTGGACGGTATGAGCGTATACAATTCCCGGATTCTGGCGGGCAAGTACCTGGCCATGGACAGTCCGGTGGATGCAGATCTGGTGGTGGGGGTGCCGGAGTCCGGCCAGGTGGCGGCATTGGGCTACTCTCTGCAGTCCGGAATTCCCTACGGTACGACCTTTGTGAAAAACGCCTATGTGGGGCGTACCTTTATCAAGCCCAAGCAGAAGAGCCGGGAGAACAGCGTCCAGGTGAAGCTGAATGCGATCCGGGAGGCTGTGCAGGGCAAGCGGATCATCATGATCGACGACTCTATTGTCCGGGGCACCACTTCGGACCGGATCGTGCGGATGCTGCGGGAGGCAGGCGCCAAAGAGGTGCATATGCGTGTCAGCTCCCCGCCTTTTCTGTGGCCCTGCTATTTCGGCACGGATGTGCCCGCCCGGAACCAGCTGATTGCCTATAACCGCAGCGTGGAAGAGATCCGGCAGATCATCGGCAGCGATACCCTGGGGTATCTGCGGATCGAGAGGCTGCCCCAGATCGTAAACGGCCTGGGCATCTGCCAGGGCTGCTTTACCGGTAAGTACCCGCTGGAGCCTCCCCAGGAGGATATCCGGGGAGAGTTTGATCAGTAAAGAATTTAGTAAAGAAATCATACCCCAAAAAGGAGAAAACAAGACATGAGTACAGATGTATACCAGAGCCCATTATCAGAGCGCTATGCCAGCAAGGAGATGCAGTACATCTTTTCCCAGGATATGAAATTCCGTACCTGGAGAAAGCTGTGGATCGCCCTGGCGGAGACTGAAAAAGAGCTGGGACTGTCCCAGAATGGCAAGCCGGTCATCACCCAGGAGCAGATTGATGAGCTGAAGGCCCATGCGGATGATATAAACTATGAGGTGGCAAGAGCCCGGGAAAAGGAAGTGCGCCATGATGTCATGAGCCATGTGTATGCATACGGCCAGCAGTGCCCCAAGGCCGCAGGGATCATCCATCTGGGAGCAACCTCCTGCTATGTGGGGGATAATACGGATATCATTATCATGACCGAGGCTCTGAAGCTGGTGAAAAAGAAGCTGATCAATGTGATGAAGGAGCTGGCGGATTTTGCAGACCGCTATAAGTCACAGCCCACGCTGGCTTTTACCCACTTCCAGCCGGCACAGCCCACCACGGTGGGAAAACGTGCTACCCTGTGGCTGCAGGAGTTCTGTCTGGATCTGGAGGATCTGGAGCATGTGCTGTCCACCATGAAGCTGCTGGGCTCCAAGGGCACCACCGGCACCCAGGCTTCTTTTCTGGAGCTTTTTGACGGGGATCAGGAGACCATTGATAAAATCGATCCCATGATCGCTGCCAAGATGGGCTTCAAGGAGTGTTATCCGGTATCCGGCCAGACCTATTCCCGGAAAGTGGATACCCGTGTGGCCAATGTACTGGCAGGGATTGCTGCCAGCGCCCACAAGATGAGCAATGACATCCGTCTGCTCCAACACCTGAAAGAGGTGGAGGAGCCCTTTGAGAAGAGCCAGATCGGATCCTCCGCCATGGCTTATAAGCGCAATCCCATGAGGAGTGAGCGGATCGCCTCCCTCTCCCGTTATGTGATGATCGATGCGCTGAACCCGGCCATCACCTCCGCTACCCAGTGGTTTGAGAGAACTTTGGATGACTCTGCAAACAAGAGGCTGTCCATTCCCGAGGGCTTCCTGGCCGTTGACGGGATTCTGGATCTGTGCCTGAATGTGGTGGACGGGCTGGTGGTGTATCCCAAGGTGATCGAGAAGAGACTGCGCAGCGAGCTGCCTTTTATGGCGACGGAGAATATTATGATGGATGCCGTGAAAAACGGGGGCAACCGTCAGGAGCTGCATGAGCGGATCCGGGAGCTGTCCATGGAAGCGGGCCGCAATGTGAAAGTGGAGGGCAAGGACAACAATCTGCTGGAGCTGATTGCCGCAGACCCCGCCTTTAATATGAGTCTGGAGGATCTGCAGAAGACCATGGATCCGGCTAAATATGTGGGCCGCTCCAAGGAACAGGTGGAAGCGTTCCTTGGCAAGGTGGTAAATCCGATTCTGGAGGCAAACAAGGATTTACTGGGCGTTAAGGCAGAGATCAACGTATAAAAATTAGTGGCAGGAAATCTGCGGAACTCTAAATCAGCAGATTTCCGGACAGCGCACTGATCCATGTGCGGACGCAAAGCGGCCGAATATGGATCATGGGGATGTGTGCTGTCCGGGAAACTGCGGAACTCTAAATGAGAAAGGATATAGATTAACTATGGGTGGTTTTTTTGGAGTAGCAGCCAAGGAAGAATGCACATTTGATCTGTTCTTCGGAACGGATTATCATTCCCATCTGGGAACCCGGCGGGCAGGTATGGCCGTTTACAGCAAGGAAAAGGGCTTTGACAGAGCCATTCATAACATTGAGAATGCTCCTTTTCGAACCAAGTTTGACAAGGATGTGAATACCATGCAGGGCAATCTGGGTATCGGCTGTATTTCCGATTATGAGCCCCAGCCCCTGCTGGTGCGTTCCCATCACGGCACCTATGCCATTGCTACGGTGGGAAAAATCAACAATATGGACGCCATTGTCAAGGAGCTGTTCCGCAGCGGCCATTCCCATTTCCTGGAAATGAGCGGCGGGGATATCAACGCCACTGAGCTGGTGGCGGCCATTATCAACCAGCGGGAAAACCTGATCGAAGGCCTGCAGTATGTACAGGAGCTGGTGGATGGCTCCATGACTACCCTTCTGCTGACCCCCAAGGGCATCTATGCGGCCCGGGACAAGCTGGGCAGAACCCCGGTGGCCATCGGCCGCAAGGAGGGCGCTTACTGCGTGTCCTTTGAGAGCTTTGCCTATCTGAATCTGGGCTATCATGAAGAGCGGGAGCTGGGGCCCGGAGAGATCGTCATTGTGACGCCGGAGGGGGTAAAGACCCTGTCGGCCCCGGGCAAGGATATGAAGATCTGTACGTTCCTGTGGATCTATTACGGATATCCCTCCTCTTCCTACGAGGGCATCAGCGTGGAGCAGATGCGGTATAACTGCGGTGCCAAGCTGGCGGAGCGGGATAATGTACAGCCGGATATCGTAGCCGGAGTGCCGGATTCCGGTACGGCTCATGCCATCGGCTATTCCAACAAGAGCGGCATTCCCTTTTCCAGACCTTTTATCAAGTATACCCCTACCTGGCCCAGGTCCTTTATGCCCACGATCCAGACCCAGCGCAATCTGATCGCCAAGATGAAGCTGATTCCGGTGCATGACCTGATCCAGGACAAGAGCCTGCTGCTGATCGATGATTCCATCGTACGGGGAACCCAGCTGCGGGAGACCACAGAATTCCTGTACCAGAGCGGCGCCCGGGAGGTGCATATCCGTCCGGCCTGTCCGCCCCTGCTGTTTGGCTGCAAATATCTGAATTTCTCCCGGTCCTCCTCAGAGATGGATCTGATCACCAGGCGGATCCTGAAAGAGATGGAGCAGGAGGGCAGACAGATTGATCTGAAAGACTATGTGGACCCCGAGAGCCAGGGCTATCAGGAGATGATAGAGCGTATCGGCAAGCAGCTGAATTTTACCTCCCTGCGGTATCACCGACTGGATGATATGATTGAGTCCGTGGGCATTCCCAAGGAAAAATTATGTACCTATTGCTGGGACGGAAGAGAATAGGCATGGGAGAGTAATGCGGCAGCACTTTCTTGCATAAAAGCTGTGGAACTGTTTAGATATAAGAGAAACTTAAGCAAAATATAAGAAATATTGATTTTACTTATGACAAAAACTGTGATATACTGACGATTGTCAGGGTAAAAGGGGGAGTGCTTTGGCACTCCCTATTTATATTATGGATACTATGGAGGAAAATATCATGGTAAAAGCAGTTGTAGGTGCTAACTGGGGTGACGAGGGCAAGGGAAAGATCACGGATATGATGGCGGAGAAAGCGGATATTGTTGTGCGCTTTCAGGGAGGAGCCAACGCAGGACATACCATAGTCAATAATTATGGCAAGTTTGCGCTGCACACGCTGCCCTCCGGTGTATTTTATGCGCATACCACCAGCATTATCGGCAATGGGGTGGCTCTGAATATCCCCGTACTTTTTAACGAGATCAAATCCATCACGGACAGGGATGTGCCCATGCCCAAGATTCTGGTTTCGGACAGGGCGCAGATCGTTATGCCCTATCATATCCTGTTTGACCAGTATGAGGAGGAGCGGCTGGGCGGCAAGTCCTTCGGTTCCACCAAGTCCGGGATTGCACCTTTTTATTCGGATAAATATGCCAAGATCGGCTTCCAGGTCAGTGAGCTGTTTGACGAGGAGCTGCTGAAAGAGAAAGTGCAGAGAGTCTGCGAGATGAAGAATGTGCTGCTGGAGCATCTGTATCATAAGCCTGCGATTGACCCGGCAGAGCTGCTGGAGACCCTGCATGGTTACCGGGATATGGTGGCTCCCTATGTATGTGATGTGTCCGCATTCCTGGATAAGGCATTGAAAGAGGGCAAGACGGTGCTGCTGGAGGGACAGCTGGGCACCTTAAAGGATCCGGATCACGGCATCTATCCCATGGTGACTTCTTCTTCCACGCTGGCCGCTTACGGCGCCATCGGCGCAGGGCTGCCCCCCTATGAGATCAAGGAGATCGTTACCGTATGTAAGGCTTACTCTTCGGCAGTGGGCGCAGGGGCATTTGTTTCCGAGATCTTCGGTGACGAGGCCAATGAGCTGCGTACCCGGGGCGGTGACGGCGGCGAGTTCGGCGCTACCACAGGACGTCCCAGACGTATGGGATGGTTTGACTGCGTGGCTTCCAAGTATGGCTGCCGTCTGCAGGGCACCACGGATGTGGCATTTACCGTATTGGATGTGCTGGGCTATCTGGATGAAATCCCCGTATGTGTGGGCTATGAGATTGACGGCGAAGTGACCACGGACTTCCCGGTAACGTCCAGGCTGGAGAAAGCAAAGCCCGTGCTGAAGACTCTGCCCGGCTGGAAATGTGATATCCGTGGCATTAAAAACTATGAGGAGCTGCCGGAGAACTGCCGCAGATATGTGGAGTTCATTGAGGAGCAGATCGGCTATCCCATCACCATGGTCAGCAACGGTCCCAGCAGAAGCGATATTATTTACCGCAAGAGCCCGCTGAAGACAGATGGTAAGAATAGCTGAGGATATGACACGATAGGACGCAGTGCCGGGAGAGCCTGCGTTGTCTTGGAAGACTGACACAATGAGCCATTCTGTAGCTGATGTTTTTGCCGCTGACAGCGGCATGACGGAAAGTAGGGAGGAACAGACACATGGTCAGCAATCTGGAATATTACAAGGTTTTTTATCATGTAGCACGCCTGGGCAGCCTGACAATGGCCGCCCAGGCGCTGTCTGTTTCCCAGCCGGCGGTGAGCCAGTCCGTCAGACAGCTGGAGCAGCAGCTGGGCGTCTCTCTGTTCTACCGGGCAGCCAAGGGAGTGCGGCTGACCAAGGAGGGGGAGACCCTGTATGAGTATGTGGCCCGGAGCTATGAGCAGCTGGAGATCGGCGAGAAGAGACTGCGGCAGATGCGGGATCTGGAGGCGGGAGAGATCCGCATCGGTGCCAGCGATATGACACTGCAGTATTTTCTGCTGCCCTACCTGGAACAGTTTCACGAAGCCTACCCGCAGATCAAGGTCATTGTCACCAATGCCCCCACGCCGGAAACACTGAGCTTTCTGGAGGAGGGCAGGATCGATTTCGGCGCAGTCAGCACCCCCTTTGAACCCGGAGAGCGGATCCGGGCAGTGCCGGTGCGGGAGCTGGAGGATATCTTCGTGGCCGGGCGGAAATTTATCGCTTATAAAAACCGGATGATGGACCTGCAGCAGTTAGAGCAGCTGCCCATGATTTTTCTGGAAAAGAATACCAGTACCCGGCGCTTTATGGATGAGTTCCTGGAGGGCAGCGGTACCCATATTGTGCCGGAATTTGAGCTGGCTACCAGTGATATGATCGTACAGTTTGCCCTGCGGAATCTGGGGGTGGGCTGCGTGGTGCGGGACTTTGCCCGGGAGGAGATGGAGTCGGGCAGGCTTTTTGAACTGCGCTTTAACAAGATCATTCCCAAACGGAGCATCTGCATTGTCTATGACAGCAGGGCATCTTTGTCCAGAGCAGCGGAGGCATTGCTGAAAATCATCGGCGTATCCCTGGGGTAAGAAACGGAAAACAGCAGATCTTCGGCCGGAGATCTGCGTAATTTAGCATAGGAGAGAGGTTTATGATTAAAAATATTATCTTTGATATCGGCAATGTACTTGCCGCATTTCGTTGGAAAGAGTATTACGAGAGCTTTCACTACAGCCCGGAGGTGCTGGAGCGCTTGATCCGGGCCACAGTCATGGATCCCATGTGGAATGAATTTGATAAGGGGGCGCTGGATGAGGAAGTGGTGCTGCAGAAGTTTGTGGAGAATGATCCCGGCATTGAGCGGGAGATCCGGGAGACCCTGACCGATATTCATGATATGCTGGGACGCTATGATTATGCGATTCCCTGGCTGCAGGAGTTAAAGAGCAAGGGCTACCATGTGTACTATCTGTCCAATTTTTCACGCAAAGCCCATCTGGAATGCCCCCATGTGCTGGACTTCCTGCCCCTGATGGAGGGCGGCATCCTGTCTTATCAGGAGAAGATGACCAAGCCGGATCCGGCCATTTATCAGCTGCTGCTCAGCCGCTATGGGCTAAATGCACAGGAGTGTGTCTTCCTGGATGATACGCCCAGGAATGTGGAGGCGGCGATTCAGCAGGGCATAGCAGGGATTGTGTTCCACGATCAGGCCCAGGCCATAGAAGAACTGCGTAAATTGGGTGTAAATTGAGTCTCCCCTGGAAGCCATTGATATTATGGGTTCCGGGGGGCTTTATTTTTG